>JAITHS010000153.1 GCA_031279875.1 Tannerella sp. | reverse complement strand
ATTTCGTCCATCAGCTGAAAGAGCAAAAAGCTTTTGCCCACGCGCCTTTGTCCGACGATGACTTTTATCATTTGTGTGCCGATAAAAGGGCGAATGCGTTCGAAATAGATATTTCGCGGAATGTAATTTATTGTTTTCATTTTTCTTACAAGTAAAATTTGCCGCAAAATTACGAATTTTATTTCTTATAAGAAAAATTTTCGAGATATGCAAGTGTGTTTTTTTAAAGAAACTTGCATATCTCCGAAAAAAAATCGTACCTTTGCAGCCTCTAACATTATACATTATATATTATGCCAAAAGTACAGTATATCAATCCTGTTGATGCACGTAAGGCAGGCGAAGTGAAATTCGCCCCTATATCCGTCAATCGGTACAATAAAACAGTGAAGGACGAACTGAACGAAAAAAACTTCACTAAGGAAGAATTAGTGCGGATATTCCACGATATGACGGTAATCCGCGAATTTGAAACAATGTTGCAATTAGTCAAAACGACCGGAGGATACGGCGGAGTGGAATACAACAACCCCGGTCCGGCACATCTTTCGGCAGGGCAGGAAGCAGCAGCAGTCGGTATGGCTTACGAGCTGGATATCAACGACTTCATCTTCGGCTCACACCGTTCGCACGGCGAAATTCTCGCAAAAGGACTGCGCGCTATCCAAAAACTCGACGACAAAGAACTGTCCGACATTATGAACGAGTTCTGGGACGGAGCAACGGTCAATGTTGTGAAAACCACTTATAAAGGCAAGAATGTCAAAGAGTTAGGCATCAGATTTCTGCTCTACGGCGCACTTGCCGAAGTTTTTGCCCGTACCACAGGCTTCAACAAAGGACTTGGCGGCTCGATGCACACCTTTTTCACTCCTTTCGGCATCTATCCTAACAACGCAATCGTAGGAGGAAGCGGCTCTATAGCAGTCGGAGCGGCACTTTACAAGAAAGTGAACCGCAAACCGGGCGTCGTAGTTGCCAATATCGGCGACGGCTCAATGGCGCGCGGCCCCGTTTGGGAAGGACTTTGCTTCGCGGCGATGGACCAGTTTACCAAACTCTGGGAAGGCGATATGAAAGGCGGTTTGCCGGTGATTATCAACATAATGAACAATCAATACGGTATGGGCGGACAGACTTGCGGCGAAACGATGGGCTACGACATTGCAGCCCGTATCGGAGCAGGCGTAAATCCCGAACAGATGCACGCCGAGCGCGTTGACGGCTATAATCCACTCGCCGTAATTGACGCCTACAAACGCAAAAAGAAACTTATCGAAGAGAAAAAAGGCCCCGTCCTGCTCGACGTGCTGACATATCGTTACAGCGGCCACTCGCCTTCCGACGCCTCTTCGTATCGCTCAAAAGAAGAAGTTGAAGCATGGGAAGCACAGGACTGTATAATTGGTTACGGCGCGCAACTTATTGATGCTAATATAGTTACAAAGCAAGAATTAGACGCCATTACCGATGAGGTAAAACAAATAATGTTTGAAACTTTCAAACTCGCAATCGACGACACGCTTTCGCCCCGAATGGACTTGCACCAAAACGCCGAACTGCTTGGCGAAATGATGTTTTCAAACGGTTCTGCCGATTCGCTTTCTACCGCTAAACCGGATGTAAATCACAAGATGGAAGAAAATCCGCGTGTGAAGCAAATAGCAGGAAAAGAGCGTTTTGCATTCGACAAAGACGGCAAACCGTTCTCAAAAATGAAACAGTATCAACTGCGCGACGGCATTTTTGAAGCCATAATAGACCGCTTTTATAAAGACGCATCGCTCGTTGCCTACGGCGAAGAAAACCGCGACTGGGGAGGCGCATTTGCCGTCTATCGCGGTTTGACGGAAGCGCTACCGTATCATCGCCTCTTCAACTCGCCGATAGCCGAAGCCGCAATCATCGGAACAGCAATCGGTTACGCCATGTGCGGCGGGCGCGTTATTCCCGAAATTATGTACTGCGACTTTCTCGGCTGCTGCGGCGATGAGGTGTTTAACCAACTCCCAAAATGGCAGGCTATGTCGGGAAATATTCTGAAAATGCCTGTCGTAGTGAGAGTTTCCGTCGGCTCGAAATACGGAGCGCAACACTCGCAGGACTGGACTTCGCTCGCAGCACACATACCCGGCTTGAAAGTCGTTTTCCCCGTTACTCCTTACGACGCCAAAGGATTGATGAACAGCGCTTTACAAGGCACCGACCCGGTCATATATTTCGAAAGTCAAAGAATATACGAAATTGGCGAACAGTTTCATACTGAGGGAGTTCCGTCAGGATATTACGAAATTCCCATCGGCGAACCCGACATCAAACGCGCCGGCAAGGACATTACCATTCTCACAATCGGCGCAACGCTCTATCGCGCTCTCGACGCCGCTAAAATATTAGAAGAAAAGTACGGAATGTCGGCCGAAGTGATTGACGCACGCTCGCTTGTGCCGTTTAACTACGAGAAAGTGGTCGAATCGGTCAAGAAAACCGGACGCATCGTCGTTGCAGGCGACGCTACGGCTCGCGGCTCGTTCCTCAACGACCTCGCCCGCAACATCACCGACTTGGCGTTTGACTACTTAGACGCCCCCGTAGCCGTACTCGGCTCACGCGATTGGATAACACCGGCCTACGAACTCGAATATGCTTTCTTCCCGCAGGTAGAGAGCTTTTTAGACATCATCCACGAAAAAATCGTGCCGCTAAAAGGACACATTCCGGTGCAGAATTTTACTCCGGCAGAGCAGATGCGCAGAGCGAAGGAGGGAATTTGAGGCAATTACGAATTACGAATTAAAAATTAAGAATTAAGAATTACGAAAAATGGCTTACAGTAAGAAAGATATAGACATTGATTCTTATCGTTTTACAAGCGACAGCGAACCTACCGACGCGCAACTCGAAACACTAATGCGCGAGGTCAGCGAAGATGTGCGTAAACATCGGATTGAAATTAAAAAACGCTTGCAACAACAAATTCAGGAAGAATACAATCATAATCTCGCAAATTATTCATTTTAAATTTAGAGATTATGACGACCGAAAAGCCAAAGTTACTGATTATTGCGGGACCAAATGGATCGGGAAAAACATCGGTAACGGGTCCGAAATCAATGCTGCCCGTGTTGCACAACGAGTTATGGATGGCGGGCACGATGTCCCGATTGCGAAAATCATAAGCCGTTACTCAAAGTCAATCGCAAACTGCACAACGCTCGCACCGCTTGTCGACAGATTGTACGTATATGATAATTCGATAGATAACGCTTTGGCCGAACTCATTTTTGAAAGAATAAAATAAACAAGCGACATCGAATGATATTCATCACATCCTTTCCGGCATCTCAATACCGAGTAATGACATGCCGCTCTTAATTACTTTTGCGACGTTGGCGGAAAGTTTCAGCCTCATTGCTCTGACGGAGGCATTGTTTTCTTTCAATATCGGAAAGTCGTGATAGAAAGAGTTGTACTCGCGAACGAGTTCATAAACATAGTTGGCTATTAGGGCAGGGCTGTATGTTTCGCCCGCTTCTTTTACTGTTTGCGGATATTCGGTTAGGAGTTGGATGATAGATTGTTCTTTGTCCGAGAGGGTGGGGGGGGGATTCAAAACTGTCATGTTTTCCGCTTTTCTCATTACCGATCGTATCCGAGCGTATGTATATTGTATAAACGAGCCGGTATTGCCGTTGAAATCGATTGATTCTTTGGGATTAAATGTCATGTTTTTACGCGGGTCAACTTTGAGGATGAAGTATTTCAGTGAGCCCAGACCTATCATGCGTATGATATTGTCGGCTTCTTCGGGCGCCATGTCGTCTAACTTGCCTAACTCTGCTGAAATTTCACGGGCTGTGTTAATCATTTCGTCAACGAGGTCGTCGGCATCTACAACAGTACCTTCGCGGCTTTTCATCTTGCCTTCGGGCAGTTCTACCATACCGTAGGAGAAATGCACTAACCCTTTGCCGAAAGCGAAGCCTAACTTGTCGAGCAGCAACGCAAGTACCTGAAAATGATAGTTTTGCTCGTTACCGACAACGTAAATCATTTTATTGATGTTATAGTCGTCGAAGCGGAGTTTTGCCGTACCGATGTCCTGTGTCATGTAAACTGACGTGCCGTCGGAACGCAAGAGCAGTTTCTCGTCACGACCGTCGCCGGTAAGGTCAGCCCACACCGAGCCGTCGTCGCGACGTGTAAAGATACCATTTTTCAAGCCGTTCAAGACTGTTGATTTGCCTTCGAGATAAGTTTCCGATTCGTAATAAATACGGTCAAAATCAACGCCCAGACGGCGGTATGTTTCGTTAAAACCGTTATAGACCCACGAATTCATCGTTGTCCAAAGCGTGCGCACTTGTTCATCACCCGCTTCCCATTTACGCAGCATTTCACGTGTGTCAGCCATGAGCGTCGATTGCGCTTCTGCTTCGGTATCCGACAGTCCGCGAGATTTCAGTTCGTTAAGTTCTGCCTTGTATTGCTTGTCAAACAGTACGTAGAAATCACCGACTAAATGGTCGCCTTTCTTTGATGTCGTTTCGGGCGTAACGCCGTTGCCCCACTTCTGCCATGCAAGCATTGATTTGCAGATATGAATGCCGCGGTCGTTAACGATATTAGTTTTAACGACCCTGTTACCGTTTGCTTTCATTATCTCCGAAAGGCTGTATCCGAGCAGATTGTTGCGGATATGTCCCAGATGAAGCGGTTTGTTAGTGTTAGGCGACGAGTATTCTATCATCACAAGAGGCGAGTCGGCTGTCGCGGTTTGATGACCGTAGTTTGTTTCTGCGTCTAATGCGTTTAAGGCGTCAAGCCAGAAAGCATCGGTGAAAATAATGTTCAAAAAGCCTTTGAACACATCATAACCGGCGACCAAGTCGGGGTAAAGACTTTTTAGTTTATCGCCTGTTTCGGCCGCTGTCTGTTCGGGCGACTTGCGCGATGCTTTGAGATATGGAAACACAACGAGCGTAAGATGCCCTTTAAACTCTTTGCGCGTTTTTTGCAGCAAACCCTGCGCAGGTGCTTCTACGTTATATAATTCTTTTAGTGCGGTCTGTACCGCTGTGGTCAAAATTTGTGTCATAATAAAAATTATCGCCGCAAAGGTAACATTTTTTTTTGTTTTAATGATAAAAATCCGTATTTTTGCCGCCTCGAAAATATATTTTTCAGATGGCTAATATAGACTTACATGGCATGGGCGTTGCTTTGATTACGCCTTTTAAAGAAGATGATAGTGTTGATTAT
>JAITHS010000149.1 GCA_031279875.1 Tannerella sp. | reverse complement strand
GCGGCTTCGGTAAGCCAGCCGAACTCGCCGCCTTTTTCCTTAAACTGGTCAACGGAATGTGCCTGAATAGCGGCGTTAAAATCGTCGTCGGTTTGGATGGTAGCGAGCAAACTGTCGGCATAGATGCGTGTTTCGGCTTCGGTAGCGCGTGGCGCCAGCGACAGTACGAACACATGAACGGAATCGGGAGCGACTGTCTTGTCCACAAGTTTCAGCAGTCGATAGGTATTGTCTTTAAAAATCGGTCCTTCGATAGCGCCTACGGCTGCTGTTTCGACATAAGAAGTTAAATCGGGGTCGGAAGCAAAACTGTTGCGTGAGAAGAAAGCGTTGACATACTTGCGGTCTGATTTTTCGTTTGTCAGAGCGGCAACGTTGTCGGTTGTTTCCAATTCGGCACGTATTTCATTCATTTCTTTTTGCGCCTTGTCGTAATCTTCCTGACTTGGTACGATGTCAACGGCGATATAGTCGATGATTACTGTTTCTAATTGGCGAAACATCTCTTTACGTTCGTTGTAAAGTTTTTCAATCTCTGCCTGTGATACTTGTATGGTCGAATCGGGGATACCTGCAAACGATTTCATGGTAAAAACTATGTCGGAACTTTCTTTTTTGCTTTCAAAAGCGTCTTTTGCTTCCAAAGAGTTCACTGCTACGGCTTTGGAGAGCAGCGCCGTATATTTTTCGTTCAGCCTGTTACGTTTGATATTTTTTTCGCAAAACAACCACAGTCCCATGTATGTTTTCAGTTGCTCTTTCTGTTCGGGCGGATACTGGTCCATAGTTTTCAACTGATAGAGGAAATTGGCCAGAGCATTGCGGTCGAACTGCCCTGTCTCCTGATTTTGGAGGAACGGAAGAAACTGCGGTATTAGCGGCGAGAGATTTTCGCCCTGCGTCATGTCAAGCATTTCATCGTCGGTAACTGTTATTCCGAGACTTTCGAGGCGAGGAGCAAGAACTTTGTCGAGTACGATTTCGTTGTAAACATCGTCTCTGATACGCGCCATATAAGCATCCGACATGTTCGGTTGCCCCATCAGCATTTTATAGACTTCCGTCAATTCGGTTTCGCGGCTGTTGTATTCCTGATAATCGACCGCTTCACCGTTAACTTCAAGCACATGATTTTGGTTACGGTTGATGAACGAAGAGCTTGAATTTAACAGGTCTCCGATAATAAAAGCAAATAGTGCCAGACCGACTATTGTTACGAGTAATCCGGCTTTGTTTCTGATTTTTTCAAGTGTTGCCATTCTGTTTTTTTTAAATTTTCGGGCGCAAAAGTACAAAAAATTTTAATACAAAACAAAAAAAACGGAATATTTTTATATTTTTTTCAATTTTGCATATTTCAGGAGCAGTTTTTTAGTGCCTGCATTGCGGAACAAAATCGTTGCCATAGCATCGCCATTCGCCGTTTCGAGCGTTATTATCTCACCTGTGCCGAACTTGTTGTGGGCTACGCGATCGCCGGGGTGAAAATTTTCTGTTTCGTGTTCGATATTTTTTTCTGTTTCGCTGTCCCAGCCTGCATTCGTAACGTTAGGACGGAACGTTATGTAGGCTGTTCTTTGCGGCAGTTCTACATCCCGACCGAATGAGATAAATTTCCGGTCTATGTCGTTGATGAAAAAGCTTGGACCGGAGACGCACGGTGCGCCGTTGCGGAAGCGTGTTTTGGCATAAGTGATGAAGCAGTTGTCTTTGGCCCGCGTTATTGCGACGTAAAACAGACGGCGTTCTTCTTCTATATCGCGTGGGTTGTCTTTGGCGCGCATCGACGGAAAAAGGTCGTCTTCCATGCCGGCTACAATAACGTTGTCGAACTCTAACCCTTTGGCGGCATGAACGGTCATCAGCGTTATTTTATCTGCTTTGTCGTCTTTTTGGTTATCCATATCGGTCATCAGCGAGACTTCCTGCAAGAAATCGGCGAGACTGATATTGTCGTTGCCTTCTTCGCGTCGCATGGTAACAAACTCCGACATAGCCCGCAAGAGTTCTTGAACGTTTTCTTTGCGGCTCATTCCTTCAACGGTAAGGTCGCCGTCAAGGTCGGCAAGAATACCGCTATTTCGGACTACATAACCGGCTATTTCGGACACTGACATCTCTGCGCTTTGGAGACGAAAGTCTCTGAACATCTGATAAAAAGTGCCGATTTTGTTTAAAGTGCCGCTGTTGATTTGCAGATTAAAATTTGCAGGCACGGATATTACTTCCCACAAACTTGCGTCGGCATTATTGGCGGCTGAGATGAGTTTGTTAACCGTCGTTTCACCGATTCCTCGTGCGGGATAATTAATGATACGTCGCAATGCTTCTTCGTCGTGCGGGTTGATTATGACGCGCAGATAAGCGATGATGTCTTTGATTTCTTTGCGTTGATAAAACGATTGCGAGCCATAGATGCGATAGTTGAGCATCCGTTTGCGCATAGCCTCTTCCAGCACGCGCGACTGGGCGTTGGTGCGATACAGTACGGCAAAATCCGACGCCTTATATTTGCCGCCGTCCATCATTTCAATAATTTTTGACGCGATAAGATATGCTTCTTCGTAGTCGGAATACGACGAGAGAACTTGTATGCGACTGCCTTTTTCGTTTTCGGAAAAAACGGTTTTCGGTATCTGACCTGTATTTTTCTTTATCAAACTATTGGCGGCGTCAACGATATTTTGTGTCGAGCGATAATTTTGTTCGAGTTTAAACAGGCGGCATGTTGGAAAGTTGTCCTTAAACCGCAGCATGTTGTCGATATTGGCGCCTCTGAAAGAGTAGATGCTTTGGGCGTCGTCGCCTACTACAAAAATACGCTGATGCTGTTCGGAGAGGCGTCTTACTATCAAATGTTGAGCAAAATTCGTGTCCTGATATTCGTCCACCAGAACGTAGCGAAACTGCCGGCGATATTTGTCGAGAACAGCGGGATTGTCGCGAAAAAGGATATTTGTTTGCAGCAGCAGTTCGTCGAAATCCATCGCTCCCGCTTTCACGCAGCGATTTTGATATTTGTTGTAGATTTCGGCCGTCAACGGCACTTTGCAACGTTCGTCATATTGCATGATGTCGGCGTCTGCAGCGTACGCTTTTGCCGTTACGAGAGCGTTTTTAGCGTTCGAGATACGGCTCTGAATCGTTGCCGGTTTATAGATTTTGTCGTTGAGTTGCATCTCTTTGATGATGCTTTTGATGAGATTTTTGGAATCGGAAGCGTCATAAATGGTGAAATCCGACGGGTAACCGATATGCTGTGCTTCGCGTCGCAGGATACGGTAAAAAATCGAGTGAAACGTACCCATCCACAAGTATCTGGTGAGATAATGGTCTGTTATTGAAGCGATTCGGTCTTTCATCTCGCGTGCCGCCTTATTGGTAAACGTCAGCGCGAGTATCGAATGGGGCTGATAGCCTGACTGTAAGAGGTGAATAATTTTGTACGTCAGCACGCGCGTCTTTCCCGAACCGGCTCCGGCTACTACGAGCGACGGTCCGGCGTCATAAAGCACAGCTTCACGCTGATTATCATTAAGTTGTTGTAAAAAATCCGTCATATCAAAATTTTATAAAATCATACAGATATCCTTCACTGCTTTTAAGTGTAAGATGTTGTCGCGTAAGGCGTTCGATAGTAAAAACGCGCGCCGTATCCTGCCAGTCGGAGATAGATGTAATGTTTTGATCCATCCCCTCAATAGTCAGGATATTATCTTTTTCTGTCCTGAAACCGGTACTCCAATCGTAGCGGTCGTCTTGGGTCTGATAAACCTGAAGCATAAAAAGCGACTGCGACTGAAAATTATACCAAACAGTGTCAACTTTAACCGTTGCGCCGTTGCGTTCAACGGTTTTGAGTTGCCATTTGCCTTCTATTTTACCGAACGACATATCGCCGCACGATGCCGTTGAGAGGCTAAAAACTATTATTAATAATATGTATCGTATCATAATATGCGTTGAATGAAAGTGCAAAGGTACAAAAAAATTAAGAATTAAAAATTAAGAATCAGGAATTAGGGGTTCGGACGGGGCATTCGTCATTATAAGTGATTAGTGGTTAGTGATTAGTGGTTAGTGGTACCACGTCATTGCGAGGAACGAAGCAATCCAGATAAAAACCTGTAAATCCTGCCTCTCCTTTAATCCTGTAATTCTGGATTGCTTCGGTCCTCGCAATGACGTGGTACCTTCTGCCTTCTGCTTTCTGCTTTCTGCCTTCTCCAAACCGCTTGCAGGGTTTAAAACCACTGCAAGGGTTTAGGCTACCGTCATCGCTTTTCGTTTGGTGCGATCATTCCTGCTGCCAATGACTAATGCCCTGTACGTCGTGGCTTCGAACCGAATGTGCGTTTTCTGCGCCGACATGTGCGTTTTCTGCGCCGACATGTGCGTTTGCCATGCCGACATGTGCGTTTGCCATGCCGACCTGCACATTTTTTACGCTAATATGTACATTTTCCACGTCAACAAGTGCATTTTTCACGCCGACATGTTACGATTGTTCCTTTTCTGATGCGGGTTTTGCGGATTGCGGGTTATGAACTGTTCGCACCCGTTTTTTCAGTTCCGTAAAAGTATATTCTTTTAGCAGAACGGCATCCTTTTTGTACAGAATTTTGCCTATACCGCACACTTCCATTATCAGAGCATACAGTTCGTTGAAAAGAGACAGATTATTGTTGACGAGTCTTTTTCTGGCTGTTACGATCTGATATTGACGCTGGTTATCGTCATGAATTGCTGTTGTTGACGAGGTAAAAACAGCAATCAGATCATCCGACAATCCTTGATCTACCAGCGTCGATTTGCAGGTGTTGATATGATCGTTCACTGTTTTCAAAGCTACCAGCACTCCTTCCGCATCTTTTGCCCAGACTTTCTTGCGCAGCAACGACAATCCGAAATCCTTAATACCGATTGGGTTTGCGCTACCTGCCGTTTTTACATATCCCTCGACCCTTGCAATCGGGTCTATCAGGCTGTTCATTGTCGAGTAGAGATGTTCGGTAACCTTTTTCAGTTCAATCGTTTCGTTGTGCGGGTTCAAAATTGCCGCTACAGCAGCAATTTTTTCCTCGAATGCCGTAACATAGGCCTCGTTAAATTTCGGTGAAAAAGCCGTAAAAGCAGCCATATCTTTTTTCAGGCTGAACAGAAGATATTCCGCAATAACGGGAAGTTCTTCGTTTTTACAATTGTAAGTTTTCATTGTTAGTAAGTTTTATTGAATGATAAGAGCAACAATGTTTGATTTTCAGCCGCAAAGATACGAACTTTTTTTGAAAAAAACAAATATAAAAATTTCAAACTAACTTTCAGAGTTTCGTAAACTTCAGCGCTCTCAGGTTGTAGGTTGGGTTACTGAAGACCCATTTCACTTTGTGGCGTCCGGCGGTCATGTTGAGTTGCGGCAATGTTGCGCCGCGAGTTGATATCCAGCCGAAAGCGCTCCAACTGCCGTTGTTGGGTACAGTAACGTCGCCCGACTGATTAACGCCGTCAACTTCGAGGTACGTTATACCGTTAGCGCTGGCGGCGGTCATTTCGAGGTCAACCTCATAAATGCCGGCGTCAACGACATCGACGGTAAACTGCAACCACTCACCTGCCGCGATGTATCCGATGTGCGTACCGCCTTCGATGCCCGGTTGTTGTCCGGTCAATTCGGGTCGGTAAGCAGGTGCGTACTGATTGGAGGCGTTGTCATGATAGGCGTAACCTTCGCCGCCGGTATCGAAGTCGCGTGCTTGCAGCAGATACGGTGCGTCGGCCGAGAGGATATGCGGGCCGTTGTACGGGAAAGTATAGTCAACGGCAACCGGCACAGTCTGTTCGGGTATTGCGCTGCCTTCAAGTTTGACAAAAATCTCGGTAACGCCCACGCCGACGGCTTCCACAAAGCCGCCCGTTACTTTTGCCACGCCGGTATTAGCCGACCGCCATGTCAAGTTAGCCTTTTCGTTAGAGTTATCAGGCAAAAGTGAAGCGACGATACTGACATTTTCGCGCGGTTTCATTTCGAGAGATGTTTTCGACAATGTTAACCCTGTCGCCGGAATTTTCACTACAACCGATACCGGAATAGACCGTAAAACGTTGCCGTAACCGACTACGATATTAGTACTGCCTTCGCCTGTGGCTTTCACTTCGCCCTTAGCGCTCACCGTTGCAACGGCCGTATTTTCGCTTTCCCATTTGAAATTCTCGGTAGTTGGGCTTGCGGTGATTTTAACTTCTTCGTTGACAAACATGTTGAGCGATTGATAGTCAACGAATATTTGTTTACTTACTTCGGTAATCTTTCCACGTTCACAATTTGTTATAATCAACAAACCGATTAAAGAAAATATAATATTTTTCATATCATTATAAATTAAATAATTCGACAATTAATCTTCTTCTACTCTTGTAAGGCTTTCTCTGACTTCCATCCAGTTGCCGTAGGAGCCGTTATCGTTCATTATACGATAGCGGTAATGTAGAAAAAAGCAGCGCTGTTCTTTTGTACCTTGCAGGATAACAGCATAGCGATTGTAGTCAACTTCGGGTATCATTTCTATCTGCATTGTGCCGTAAGACGTAATATCAAGCGAGTTATCGCTTTTTATCTGCACTGTAATACCGTAGCGTTCTATGTCATAAACGGTAGAAGTTTGGCTTTGGGAATAGTTGCCGGCAAACATGCGCACCTTATCTTTTGTGAGCGGTTGAACGATTTTGGAGCCGCTGAGCGTTGTTTCGGAGTTGTTTGTCTGGTCTTTAACGCTTCCTTTTTTGACATAATAAGTAACAGGTGTTTGTTTGGCATAATCGTTTTGAATAGTGATACGATAGAGCATGTTGTACTTTTCGTCGTTGACTTCATATTTTGATACCGAGCGGATAGAGAGCGGAATAAAATAGATAGAATCGGGCGAAAGTCCGAGAGGTCGCACTTTGACGGGTACTTTGACGTATTGGTCGGTCGGATTTGCCGGTATTTGAATAGTGTAACTGTCGATCACATATCTGTCGGCAGGCAATATTTTGGCATAAGACGTATATTTGACGTCAAAATTACTTTTGTTATAGAGGTCAAACAGCACTCGGTCGGGTTCGAGTTCAACCGTTACGGCTTCCGGATTGGGATGAGAGCCGCCTATGCCGATTGAGAAATACTTCACCGGCTCTGTTTCGTTGAGCGAGTACGATTCGGTATAAACGTTTTCGGAGCCACTCAACAGATAGATAACGTTTTTATATTTTTCCTTTTCATACAACTCTTCGTTGTTACACGCCGTAATGCATGTCATGGCGCACAGAAGTATGGCGCCGATTGTTTTAGTTAGATTTTTCATTGTTGTCATAATTTATTAGTTTTGATAACCCGGATTTTGGTCTAAAGACGGTGCTTTACGCACTTCGTTTAATGATATAGGGAAGAAAATCAGTTTCTTATCAACGACCCTGTTTCTAACTTTGGAGTGATTTACCGGCACAACATTGTAATAACCTGATTTGGATGATTCTATATCCATACCCATCACAGGTTCGTTTTCGGTAAGTTCATATTTACCCCAGCGACGGACGTCATAGAAACGCAAGCCTTCGAAGAGGAACTCAACCATACGTTCGCGTTCGAGGAGGCTTTGCATGGTTGTTGGCGACGACAGTTCGGTATCGGTCAGACCCGGCAGTCCTGCGCGGTAGCGTACCATATCATAATATTTTCGCATTTCATTGATGTCGCGGGAAACGGTATAAGACTCGCCGTCGGCAGATGTTACGGTATGCGCAGTAGTCAGATTATTAAGCGCTTCAACGTATGACAGCAATATTTCGGCATAGCGAATGATGGGGAACGGTTTCGGTACTCGTGCGGCATTATCGCCTTCCCACGCATCGTCAACGTGTACATATTTTTTAAACACATAGCCGGTAGGCGGATAGTTGAAAGGGTTGTTGTTAGCCGCCTGCAAACCGGCATTACCGTCTAAATAATAAGTAACGGTGGCTGCTTTTTTTGCTGCCAGAGTAGTAGAGTTCATAAACCAGAAGCCTTCGCTGAAACCGATGCTGGCATAAAATCTCATTTCTCTGTTTACATACATGTTGGATGTCGAATTAAGCAGTCTGTAGCCTGAGAAATCGCGATTGCTGCCACCTTTAACGCCGGTTACGGAATAAGGATATTCGGGGCTTGAATCGTCGATAGTTCGACCGTCGGCCATACGGTAGGCATCAACTACTTTCTGCGTTACGCTTGCATTGTTCCATCCGCCGTAGTTTATGACAGGAAAAGCAAACCGCGAGCAGTCGGTAGCGCCGTTAGACATTCGTCCCCAGATAAATTCGTCGTTACGTACAGCCAGTGCTTCGCCGGTAAACATATCGGAATAAGAGCGGAAAGGGTCGATGTCGCCGGCTCCGTTGGGGAAATCCAGCGCCGAGACATTATCGGGAAGCGGATAAGTATCAGGCATTTTCGATACCGTATGTAATTTATAGAGGTTCATGTCGATAATTCTTTTACATGCGGCAGCGGCGACAGCCCACTTTTTTTCGTCATAAGTTTGCGAAACATACAGTTGTTTGTCGGAAGAGCGTTTCCACGTTCCGAACGTTTTACGGGCTGCTTCACCACCGTTCCACAGCGGGCTTGCCTGAATGAGACGCAAACGGGCTATCAGTCCGTAAGCGGCGCCTTTTGTAGGCCGTCCGAAATACGACAGCGGAATAGTAGAGGGCATGTATTCGGCAGCGCGTTCAAACTCGGCGCAGACATAATCGACCGAAGCATCGAAAGTTTCGCGTGAGCGGTCGTAATATTGAGTGCTTTCGTTGGTGTCAAGCACATCGTCGCCAATCACAATAATAGGTCCGTACTGCATCAGCAAACGATAATAAGCGTAAGCGCGCATAAAATACGAATAGCCAAGTATTTCCCTTTTGTTGAGCGTAGTAAGGTCGGCGGCTTCGTTGAGTCGTGCTACGATAGTATTTGCTTTACGGATAATGATATACATTCTACTCCAATAGTTTTGAATAGCGTATGAAGTAGTAGGCGTAATCTGACCGAGTACAAAGAAAGAGCCTTGAAAGTCGGTGTTACTGAGGCTGAAGCCTTCGTCGCAGCCGAAAGCGCTGTTTGGCTCTACTTGAAAATTGCCTTCGTCGGGAAATTGTGCCGCCGTAGTCCACAGATAGCGTTCTACGTTTCTTTTGTTCGAGAAGATAGAGTCATATTTTATTGTCTCCTCGAAATAGTCATTTACATTGAGAAAGTCGCATGAATAAAGCGTAAGAGTTATAATTGCGACGGTAATATATTTTACTGTTTTCATTATATTTTATTTTATGAGTTAGAAATTCAGTTTCATTTGCAAAGTATATCGTGCCGGTATCGGATAGGCTCGACCGTTGCGGTATGCCTGTTCGGGGTCCCAGTCTTTTACTTTGTCCCATACATAGAGGTTGCTGCCTACAAACTGCAAATCAATCGAGGTAACACCTAATTTGCGGAACGATTGATGTGCCCAATGATAGTTGAGTGTAACTTCTTGCAGGCGCAGATAGCGCGAATCGCCTTTCCACCATGTTGATAACTGCGAATTGTTGGCATTATAGCCGTAAGTCAGTCTGGGGAAGCGTGCGTTAGGATTTTCGGCAAGCGAAGGGTCGATACCGTTTGCTATGGCATAATCTTTTGGTATCCAGTGGCTTGACGGGTCTTTAAGTAACGACAGCACATTACCTGTTTCGCCGCTCCAAAAAGGCACATATCCGGGTCCGTTAGTGCCGTAAGAGGCGGAGTAGTATCCTACGCTGTAATAATTGGTTTTGCCGGTGCCTTTAAACAGCAGTCCTAAAGTAAAATTTTTGTATCCGAACTCTCCTCCGAAGCCGTACATAAGGCGCGGATAGGTGGGGTCGGACAGGAATACGCGGTCGTCGGTGTTTATCAAGCCGTCGCCGTTGACGTCTTTATATTTGATGTCGCCGGGCATCACTTTTACGCCGCCGAAAGTTTGTACCGGACTGCTTTTTATATCCTGCTCGTCGCGAAATAGTCCGGTAGCGATATAACCCTGTATTCTGTCTGTGGGATAGCCGTTATATAATTGATAGGGATATTTTGCCGGCGCTTGTTCCCAGTTGAGTACTTCGTTTTGGGAGTATGTATAGTTGGCTCTCAAAGTAAAGTGCATATCGTCGTTAAAGGATTGAAAGTAGTCGATGTTGCCGTCGGTACCGTAACTGCGCATTCTGCCGACGTTGCCGTAGGGCGTTGCTCCTGATGTCAAACCGACGTATAAAGGTATCGACTGTCGTTCCTGAAATATACCGTCGCGGCTGTCGTTGAAGAAGTCCACCACAAACGATAACTGCTGGTTAAATAACTTGCCCTCAATACCAAAGTCGGCTTTCATTGCTTTTTCCCACATGAGGTTGCTGGCGCCGAAATGGTCTTCGCTCAAACCTATGTCGGATACTCCCCATCCTGTTGCGGCGCCTTCAATTACGGTAGTGAGGTAAGGGAAACGGAACGATGCTATTCGGTCGCTGCCGACAGAACCATACGAGGCTCTTAATTTCAGAAAACTGAGCCATGGTAATTTCTCGCGCACGGGGTCGTATTGTGTTGGTATCCAGCCTATTGCTGCGGAAGGGAAAAATCCGAACTGTTTGCCCGGTTCAAAGTTTTCGGAACCGGTGTATCCGAAGTTGAGGTCTATCATATAAGTGTCTTTAAAGCCGTAAGTAAAACGGCTTGATATACCTTGATAGCGCTTTGGTATGGCGGCGGCGCTACGATTGATACCCGAATTGTCGATGTCGTAAGTATCTTTCTGGTCGCTCATATAGTAATAAGCCAGCGCCGAAACGCGATGTTCGTTGTTAATATTTTTATCCCACGTGAGAGTGCTTTCCAAATGATACTTGCGATATTGGCGCATGTTGTAAACATATTGTGCCGAAACTGCGTTGAGGCGCCGTGCAAGCAGCAACTCGCCCTTGATATTACGGCCTGTCGCGACAAACAAGTCTGGCAGCACATAACGACGCTCGGTGAAATAATTTTTTGTGTCATAAGCGCCCTGAATGCGGAGTTTCAATCCTTCGAGGATGAATTTGAAGTCTTGCGATACAGCCATCGTAACATTGCCGGTGTTGGTTTGGTTTGAAGCGCGTCCGGTGTAATTGAGCGACACGTAAGGCGACATCAACCCTTCGGCGGCGGCGCCATACGAGGGCAACTGACCTGTTGAATACTTGATTGGAACAGTAAGAGGCGTCAGCATTGACGTTCCTTCCCACAAATAGTCGGTATTGGCCAGACCGGGCTGGTTTTGCTGTGTGAGGTATCCGTTGACACCGAAATATAGCGACGTTGTCTTGGTCATGTTGATATCCAGATTCATACGATAGTTGTAGGTGTCGTAGCCGACGCCTGTTTTATAAACGCTCGACGGGTCCATTTTATAAGCGGCAGCTTCGTTTGACATTCCCAGCGAGATGAAATATTGTGCTATCTCGCCACCGCCCGCAGCACTCATGTAATATGTTTGCTGAAAGCCGTTGCGTTTTAGTATCTCGTTTTGCCAGTCAACATCGGGATAGAGGTCGCGGTCTAAATGATACTGTATGAATCTCATTTCCAAAGGAGTATAAAGCGGTTCGTCGCCTCTTACTACTTTTGCTTCGTTAGCAAGTCCGGCATAGTCGTAGGCTCTCAAATATTCCGGCATACGTGTCAGATACGAAAGGGTAAGATTGACGCGCGCCGTTATTTTAAGTCTGTCAACGGAGCCTCGTTTTGTTGTTACGAGTATAACGCCGTTAGCGCCGCGCACACCATAAACGGCAGTAGCAGAGGCGTCTTTGAGTACGGAAAACGATTCTACATCGGCGGGGTCGATAGAGTTGAGGTCGCCTTCAAGCCCGTCAATCAGAACGAGAGCGGCACTGCTGGCGCCGAAAGTACCGATACCGCGTACCCAAAATTCGGAGATGTTTTTGCCCGGTTCACCGCTGTTCATCATCGATATTACTCCCGGCACGCGACCGCCAAGCATGTTGACCATCGATGTTGCCGGCGTCTGTAACTCGGACACATCAACGGCCGTAATTGCGCCTACAACGCTTATCTTGCGCTGTTTGGCAAGTCCCGTTACAACTACTTCATCAATGTTTACTGCCGATACTGCCAGATGTATCTGCATGTTGGCGTCTTCTTTTTCTACGCGATATTCATAGTCTTCGTATCCGATGTAAGAAAACGCAATAGTATTGCCTTTGGCGGCTTTGATGGAAAATGTTCCGTTGGCGTCGGTAGAAGTACCTATTGTAGTGCCTTTTATGAATACGCTTACTCCCGGAAGAGTTTCGCCTGTTTCATCGTACACTACGCCTTTCATTGTGTATGTTTGCGCTGTTGCAATCGACGGCAGCAGACACAAAGCAAACAGTATAATTATTTGTTTCATTTTAAAGATATTAAATAGTTATTACTCAATAGCTAATTTGCGAACAACGTTATTGTCGTAATCGGCTACATAAATGTTGAAATCCTTGTCGATAGCCACGCCTTTGGGGTGGTTGAAGAGTGCGTCTTCGGGGTTGCCGTCAACATATCCTGCTACGGTGCCTTTGCCTATCACGGTGCTGACCATTCCGTCGGGCGAAATTTTGCGAATGCAGTGGTTGTTCATGTCGGCTACTATTACCGAACCGTCTTGATCGACCGTTACTTGAACGGGGTTGTTGAACTCCGATTGTAGCCTTTCGCCGTCTTTCCAGCCTGCCGTTCCTCGCGTTCCGGCAAAAAGTGTATGCTCGCCAGTATTAATATTAAAGGTATATATGCAATGGCGACTCGGATAACTGATATACAGGATTTCATGTTTGTAAGGGTCGAAAGTCATGAAAGCATCGGTGGAGGGTTCGAGCAGGAGCGTTCCTACGCGCTCGCCGGAACGTGTTATCGGGTTGAAACGAACTAATTGGCCGTTATATGAACGTGTGTAGATATATCCGTTAGCCAGACATGCCGACATGCCGTGTTTGTAGTTGATGGAGAAATCTAACATTCCGCCTGCAATGAGTTCTTCGTTGGGATGAAGAATAAGCCTGCGCTTGGGCGCCCACTGTGCGTCGGGGTCGAACGAGAAATATCCGTCGCCACCGTCGGTAGGAGCCGATATTACTTTGCCGTCGCTGTCGGGGGTCGGAGCGCCTAATGGTTCGTTGTTGACGGGAAGTTCCTGTACAAGGTCGTTTTCCTGATTTATCAGCACAAAAGTGTAAGGTACACGCCAGTGCGACAGGAAGATGTTGCCTTCTCTATCTACGCAAAGGGTAGAAGGGTGGTCGAAAGTGGCTTCGGCTAATGTGCCGGGTTTAAATTCGGTCGTTCCTTTCTTTCCTGCAATCGTAGTAACGGTCGTCAGAGTTCGGTAAAGATAGGTTTTGTTGGTAAATGATACCGAATCGTTGTTTACTACAACGGAAATAGTACATTCTCTGCCCGGCTGTCGGGGCGTAATGGCATAGATATGCTCGCCGTCGGAACCTACTACCGGCGCACGCAGGTCATTGAAATAAACCTTGATTTGCGTCAGGTCGGTACCGAAGTTTTTTCCGTTGATGAAGACTTTGGTAGCCATACCGCCGGAATCAGGCTCAAAACTTTCTAACGTTACAGGTTTTGACGGGTCATAAGGTGTGCCGTCGAAATTGTTGTTGCTGTTGTCTTCACACGAATGGAAGCACATCACGGTTAGAGCCATACCGACAGCAAAAATTGCGACTTTTCCTTTTAAGTAATTTACTGTTTTGTCAGTCATGATTGAAAAAATTTAATTAATACTTGTATTAAAATCGCTGCAAAGATAAACATTTTTTTTAATATATACCACATTGTTTTTAAAATTCTTTAATAATAGGGCGTTGCAGGCATTCGTCTTAATAAGTTGAGAGTTGAGAGTTGAGAGTTGAGATGACGGTACCACGAACCCTTGCAGTGGTTTTTAAACCCTGCAAGCGGTTTTAAACCCTTGCAGTGGTTTTAAACCCTTGCAGTGGTTTTAAACCCTGCAAGCGGTTTGGAGAAGGCAGAAAGCAGAAGGCAGAAGGCAGAAAGCAGAAGGCAGAAAGCAGAAGGCAGAAGGTACCCCGTCATTGCGAGGAACGAAGCAATCCAGCGTACCTTTTCCTTCCGGATTACTTCCTGTTTTCTGGATTGCTTCGTTCCTCGCAATGACGAATGCCCTGTAAGTATTGTAGCGCCGAAAACCGCTTGCAGGGTTTTTCAACCGCTGCAAGCGGTTTGTCAGAGACCAACGACGCACAGGGCATTCGTAATTCGTAATTGGCTAACGCCGAACGCTGTTTCGTCATTTTTCATGTTTAATTAATTACCGGTTTCCATTTTTTTACGGTTCGTTTTTCGTTGTCGAAAGTTACGCCGATTTTGATGACTTCTTTGCCCGAAAGTTTGTATTTTTCTGCGTAACCTTTGGTGTCAATCTGTTTGAGTGCATC
>JAITHS010000074.1 GCA_031279875.1 Tannerella sp. | reverse complement strand
CTAATCAATCAGCAGCAAGTCTTTGGCTACTTTGAAGCGGACGTCGTTGTTTTTGATGAGGCTGTCGATGATGGCCAGACCGAAGTCAAACACCGCTCCCGGTCCGCGACCGGTAATGATGTTACCGTCTATTTTGACGGCGGCGTTAACTACTTCTGCGCCTGTCAGTTCCGGTTCGATACCCGGATAGCAAGTCGCTTTTTTGCCTTCGAGCAGTCCGAGATAGCCGAACACACGCGGCGAAGCGCATATAGCGGCTATGAGTTTGTCGTGAGCATAATACTCTTTTACTGCGTTACAGACCCCTTCGTGGTCTTTGAGCATAAGGCTTCCGGGGCCGCCTCCGGGTAAAATTATAGCCTGATACTCACACAGTTTTAAATTCTCGAACAGAGTGTCGGCAATTACGGTAATATCGTGTGCGCCGGTTACATTTAGTGCGCCGGTTATTGATGCGGTAACAGTCTTGATGTTGCCGCGACGCAGGATATCTATTATCCCGATGGCTTCGATTTCCTCAAAGCCTGTTGCAAGTAATACTAATGCGTTCATAATTAATTAGTGATTAGTGATTTTTTTAATCCGTAAATCTATATCGGTATATTATAGTACCATTCTGATTATTAGCACTTTTGATGCTGTTAAACTTTGCACGGCGGGCGGCTTGAAGAGCGTTCTGACGCTGGGAAGCGTTGTCAATAGTAGTACCGCGTCCTATTTCGGCATTAATAACGTTACCGGCCGGGTCAACGGTGATATTGATAACAATCTTACCCTCATCGCCGGAAACGTATGCCGGACGCGGCAATCCGCCGCCGCCGATAGAGCGTCCGTCGAGATTAAAAGAGCCGTAGCCGCCGATAGTAGCCGTCGAGCCGGTGTTAGTATTTCCGAACGGATTACCCTGATTGCCGGTTGGCGACGACTTGTCGCCCTGTTGCGATGCGGTAGTTGAACCCGGCCCGAAAGCATTGTCGGCTACCCGATTGATGTTGTCTTCCTGCTGCTGTTGCTGTTTGCGGCGTTTTTCGGCTTCTGCCGCCTCACGTTTCTTTGCTTCGTCGTCGGGGTTAGGCTTCGGTTTTTCTGTCGCTTTGGGCTTTTCTGTCGGCTTGGGCTTCGGTTTGGGTTTCACTTCTGCCGGTTTCTTTTTGACCTCCTCTTTCGGCTTTTTTTCGGGGATAACGACCGTCTCTTCTTCTTCCTGCTTGATAAGTTCCTCTTCAACAACGGGTTTGACAGGTTCGGCAGGTGGCGGCGGCACAATCTCCGGCTCCGGCGTGCTTGTTGCTATTTGCGGCTCTGTGATACCCGACGAAGCATATATGTCGCCGAAATTAACGAGGATACCGCTGTCTTCCGCCGGTACTATGGTACGCAAATAGCCGTACCAGAGCAGCAAAAACAGCAGCAAAAACACTAATATTGAGCCGCATAGAGCTTTAATATCGTCGGAAGTTTTTTTCATCTCATTCGGTTCTTTGCGGTCGTGTGGCGAGGACCATTTTAAACTTATTCTTGTTAGCGATATTGAGTACCTTAACAATTTCGCCGTATGGGACGCTTGTATCGGCGTATAGTGCGACGAACATTTCCGGTTCCTGTGAATAATAATCTTGCAGGAACTTGGCTATCTCATCGAAAGCGACCTGTTTCTCGCGCTGATTACCGAAAGCGACGTAATAGTTGAGGTTTTTGTCGATAGTAACGCGCGAGAGTGGCTTTACTGCCGTCTGTTTCTGCGACTGCGGCAAGGTCAGTTTGATAGCGTTAGGCACTACTACTGTTGACGTTACCATAAAGAATATCAGCAGCAGGAAGATGATGTCGGTCATCGACGCCATGCTGAAATTCTCGTTGATTTTGATTTTTCGTTTCAGAGCCATAAGCCGTCAGTTTGCAGGTTCGTTCAATAAATCCATAAACTCCATGTTGCGCGATTCGAGGTTGTTGATAATGCCGTGAACCTGCGCTGCAAGGTAGTTGTAGCCAAACAGAGTGATGATACCGACCACCAGACCGCCGACGGTAGTAACGAGAGCCTCGTAGATACCGCCCGACAACAGCGTTACATCGACGTTTGTACCGGCGTTTGCCATGTCGAAAAATGCGCGTACCATACCTGTTACCGTACCGAGAAAGCCGAGCATCGGAGCGCCGGCAGCGATAGTGGCGAGGATTGGAAAGCCTTTCTCCAATTTCGCAACCTCAATGTTACCGACGTTTTCGATTGCCACAAGGACATCGTTCATCGGTCGGCCGAGACGTGAGATGCCTTTCTCTATCATTCTTGCGGAGGGGTTGTGCGTCTTTTGACACAGGTTGATAGCCGATTCTATTTTGCCGTCGTGGATATAATCCTTAATACGGTTCATAAAACGGTCGTCTTTTTTGTTGGCGCGATTGATAATCAGCGCTCTCTGGATGAAAATAAAAATTGCCGTAAAGAGCAGGACAGCCAGCACTGCCATTATCCATCCGCCCTTGATGGCAAGGTCGATGAGATTAATCTGCGCTTCGGTAGGAAGCGTTTCGGCTAATGTTGACGTCAGGTCGGGCGGAGCCGTCTGGGTAGTTGCTGCCTGATTTGTTGCTTGTTGTAATAATAATAGAACGTTCATAATTTATTTAATGTATAATTTATTTTAAACATAGAAGATATTTGGCTATGGTTGCTTCCAAACCGTAGTATAATGCGTCGCAGATGAGGGCGTGTCCGATTGAGACTTCATCAAGAAACGGCATTCGAGTGGCAAAAAATTCCAGATTGCCAAGGGTTAGGTCATGCCCCGCGTTGACGCCCAAGCCGAGATGTTTGGCATGTTCGGCAGCCGCTATGTATGGCTTTATGGCGGCTTCTCGGTCGGAGATATATTGTTCGGCATAAGGTCCGGTGTAGAGTTCGATGCGGTCGGCGCCTGTTTTGGCGGCAGCCTCAATGTTGTGCAGGTCGGTCTCTAAAAACAGCGACGTTCTGATGCTTTTATCCTTAAATGTCTCAACAATCTCCGACAAACGGGCGGCATTGCTTTCTACATCCCAACCTGCGCTTGATGTCAGCGCTTCGGGAGCGTCCGGCACTAACGTTACCTGCGTCGGACGAGCCTTGATTACCATGTCGATAAACTCGTCGGACGGGAATCCTTCGATATTAAACTCTGTCTTGATAACAGGCTTAATATCAAATACATCGGAATATCTTATATGCCGACCGTCCGGACGCGGATGTACGGTAATACCCTGAGCACCAAAGGTTTCGCAATCCAGCGCTACCTGTCTGACATCGGGTATTTCGCCCCCGCGCGCGTTGCGTATCGTGGCTACCTTGTTGATGTTTACACTTAAATTTATCATAATGCTATCTGTTTTTTTAAACTATTTTCGTAATTTTGCATTGCAAAACAGACGCAAAAATACGTTTTTTTCTTCACATAACATCTTTTTTTAATAATTTTTTTTTCAACAATATGAAAATAGTAGTTTTCGGAAGCGAATGTAACAGCGACAAACTGCCCATCATTAAAGGGTTGTTTAATAAATTAGGATCACTCGGCGCGGATGTTTGCGTCGAAAAAAATTTTGCTGCTTTTCTCAGTTCATCGTTCGATTATGAGCCTGATGCTGCAATCATGACCGACGACGGCGAGTGTCAACCCGACATCGCTTTGAGCGTTGGCGGCGACGGCACTTTTTTGCGTACCGCATTGCAAATCAACAGCCGCGCCATACCTATCCTTGGCATCAATATCGGCAGGCTCGGTTTCCTTGCCGACGTCAGCCGCGACCGTATCGACGAAACGCTCGAAGAACTTCTTGTCGGCAACTATCGCGTCGAAGAACGCTCGCTGCTACGCCTGCATGACGCCGAGAGCGCTTTCGAGGGCTTCAATTACGCCCTCAACGAAATCGCTGTCCTGAAACGAGATACGTCATCGATGATTACTATCCACACTTATCTCGACAACGACTATTTGACTTCTTATAAGGCTGACGGTCTGGTTATTGCGACGCCGACAGGCTCAACGGCCTATTCGATGAGTGTCAACGGACCTATACTGCTGCCTCAAAATCGCAACATCATCATCAGTCCCGTTGCTCCGCATTCGCTCAATGTACGCCCGATTGTCATCCCTGATGACTGTCAAATAATGTTAAACGTCGAAAGTCGCAATAATTCTTTCCTTGTCTCATTAGACGGTCGAAATGAGGATTTTTTGACAGGTAAAAATCTGATTATCAGCAAAGCAGACATCACAACCCGCGTTATAAAGCGCTATAACCAGACTTTTTATCATACTTTACGCGAAAAGTTGATGTGGGGAGTAGATGTTAGAAGTTAAAAAAACGTAATTCACAAGGAAAAAGTTGTTTTATAATTATGTTGTTTAACATAAAAGTATTACTTTTGCGCCGTGTTTTTCATGGTATTAGATTTAAGGTTAACAAAAGACTGTGGTTGTCGTGAGACAACTACAGTCTTTTTATAGCGTACCTAATGCTAATACTCCGTAGAAAGTGTATTCAATGTCGCCGGTCATGTCGGGCAGGGTGGAGGCGAAAGCGCCGGTGTCAAGCCAGTGGGCTTCGATGAAAGGGGCAGGATCAATTCGCGGTTTGACGCCATAGCAGGAGAGGACGAACAGGGCTGTGGCGGTTGAAAGAAGGTCGGGAATAATAGCGTCGTAAGTGGCTTTGTAACCACCGGTATCATCCTGAATGTCAATGAGATATTCAACGGCAGGGTCGTTGGAGTTGTAGCCTTGCGATTGTCCTCTTACCATGAGAGCGGCGACGGTGGAGTTGAGAGTTGAGAGTTGAGAGTTGAGAGTTGAGAGTTTGGAGTTGAGAGTTGAGAGTTGGGAGTTGAGAGTTGGGAGTATGTTTGAGTATCCCCCATCAGATAATCTGTAATTTTCGAGGGATGCGATAATTACTTCTTTATCAGTGATTTTGTAACGCAAATCTTCTTTGAGCGACCATAACAGGAATTGCGAATACGGCGAACAGGGGTCGCTGTGCGGAAACTCCTTAAAAACAGGGATATGCGTTCGATGTTTACGAAAAGGGATTAAAAACTTCCGAAGCCCTCTCATTGACAGCAACATGCGAACACGAACGAGTGAGGAGTATTCGAGAAGGTTAAGAGCGTTGATATTCAAATGATTGGTAGAAATTCGGGAAGGTATTTTCACATCGAAAAAATTTGCAAGCATTAATCCGAAAACAGAGTAGTAAATGTCTGATTTACAGAGCGTTTTGTCGGCAAACAATCCGTCGGGCATAAGTTGCGATTCGATGTAATGTTTAACCGTTTGTTTTGCTTCCGGACTGATGCGAGCGACGCCTTTACGCAGAGTTTGAAGCATTTTCAGCGATATTGTCTGTTTCATGCTTTAAATATCTGACTTATAAGATGATACAGCAGACGTTTCAGCTCGGTATTGCGTATCGCTTTGAGGGTTTCGAGAGCGTTTCGACGATACTGTTCGGCAAGTGCATATATCTGATTTTTAGCCTGTTTGACGTCGGTTTCGTTATTGATAACGGCAGCAACGGCCGACGGTTGCCATACTTTTGATGTTATAACATCCTCATAATCAGCGTAATCATCTAACAATTGGTATGCAATTCCCATATTATAAGCATATTTGCGTAGTATGTCGTTCAATACATCGTCGCCGTCGGCACATATTGAGCCGAAAACGAGCGCCGCTTCAAATGCCGGAACTGTCTTTAAACCATGCACTTGCAGTATTTCTTCCAGAGTCGGTTTGTGGCCGGTGCGACGCCATTCGAGTTCCAAGCCCTGACCTTTGCAGAGCGCCAAATGAGCGGCTGAAGCGACGCGGGTCAGAGACGGGACGTTGCACTCCGAAAGCCGTTCGTAGCCTTTGCCGATGAGGTAATCGCCGGTATTGACGGCTATCGGGACGCCATATTGCGCATGGACGGTTTGCTCGCCGTATCGTAGAGCATCGCCGTCCTGCAAATCGTCGTGTACGAGTGATGCCTTGTGAAAACATTCGACTGCGAGCGCCGCAAAACGCACTGTATCAGGCGGTTTGGTTTGTCCCGTCAAAGCGCTCCAAACGGCAACAGTCAAAAACGGACGCCAACGTTTCCCGCTGCCGCACAAACAGTTGAGGGCGATTTCGGATGCGGGGTCATTTGCTAATCCCGCATTTTCACGTGTAAACCACATCCTAATCATATCCCTGATGTCATGATAATTGATAATAGTCTTATTATCAGGGTTGTATTCTTGCATCATTTCGCTAATATACTGATTATCAACGTCAGTATCTTTGCATCCCGCATGATTTAGCGGCACAGCCAAGCCCGGAATACCATGCTTAATCATCAGCGGAAAGACTTTTTCGAGCGATTCCAAGCATCCGACGCCGATAACCGTACTTATCACATTGTTTTCCAAAAGGTTGATAACAGTCGTGAAACCTTCGGCAACAAGGCTCATAATATTCAGATTTTCAGCCTGTTGTTCGAGTGAAAATATTTTGCATCTACCGCAACGCCGACACAGCAACCCCAAATCATCGATTTCTGCTTCGCAGCACGACGTATTACGCAGACATTGAGGCAATAACAGCATTCGCCGCTCGTAAGGAACAGCGGCAACGGTGTTGCGCCAAAAACGGTTGTTGATTTCAACCATCAGCCACCCTTTGAAATCTTCGTTAATATGCTGTGTATCAATTAAATATGTGGCAACAGAAGATAAATCATCCATCGAAACCGGCGCCACAAGCAGGCTGCGAGAGACCTCTTCTTCGATGAGATTTCGTAATCGCATCCTTTCGTTAAGTGTCTGTGGCACAGCATATTTATCTTTTTTATCCATATACTCCGAAACCAAAGAAATACTTCTTTTTCAACCACTTGTACATGAAATTCCGTTCCGGTATCTCCTCGTCGCGAAGGTCATGGCCGGGCAAAGTCTGCATCCGTCGCAGTTCCACCATTACGGATTGCCGTGTTGTTGTATCAATAACATCTTTATTTTCAAGATATTGCACTAACAGCGCAGGGTTTTCGAGCAGAATACAACCTCTCGACGCATCGGCGGCAAGACGGCGCAGACCGTCGAGAAACGCCGACTGTTCAAAAAGCGAAACCACATCCGAGCCTTCGGCATTAACGAACTCATGAGCCATTTGCAGCGGCGGGCAAAATTCGAGCGCTCCCGACGGCGAAATGTGATGGCTCAAACCTGTTGCGCCGGGGCAAATAGCCCGTCCTCGCTCATCCCAGTAAGTATCAATGATTTGCAGCGGAGCCTTACGGCGTTGCTCGACAATAAAACGGCGCAGAGCGATAATCTGTTCTTTATCAAGCGCATTTTCAGGTTTCGGATTCGAGCCGACGGGACGATAAATGTAATACCACAGATAATGAACGCCTTCTTTGGCAAGCCGACGGATATAATCCTGATTTACAAGCTCTTCGTAATTGCTTTTGCCAATACTTGCAGCCGCGCCGATGATGAGTTTAGCCCTGCGGCACGACCTGACACCCTCCATCGTGCGACGAAAAACATCGTCCTTGCCGCGTCGCAGGTCGCTCTCTTTTTCCAATCCTTCGATACTGAAAAATGGAGTAATATTGCCTAATCGCCTGATTTTCATCGCCATAGCGTCGTTGAGCATAGTGCCGTTAGTAAACAGTTGAAAATAACAGTCTTTATGACGTGCCAAAATGTCGATTAAACCGTTGAACATCAGCGGTTCACCGCCAAGAATGCCGAAAAAATACGAGCCTTTACGCTTGCAAGCGCTGATAATGCCGTCCAACTGTTGAGGCGTCAACTGTTTCCTGCCCCCATACGATACCCAGCAACCGCTGCATGACAGATTACAACTCTCTGTAACGGAAATCATTACAAAAGCGGGGAAGAATGGCTTACCATGCTTCAAACGTTTCTCGAAACGACTGATATTCAGCATGTTACGCATTCCAAAATTCCACAAAAATTTCCACACCACACGCGGCGCACATTCGCACGGTATTCGCATGATAGCGCCAAGCACGGCAAGGTTGTCTTTTATACTCATTTCTTTAACAGTGAAATTCCACTTAATCGCCTTTGATTCAGGCGCATACGAAGAGCGTCGTTATAGAGTGCGCCCTGACCGTTAGCCGTTTCTTCATCGTCCAATCCTCCGTTAATCGGCGATTTGGGATATTTCGGAAAAATAACCGCTTTGACAGGGCAGGTGCGGGCACATGCAGGGCAGTCGGTCTTGCAGTTTGCCGGATTGGTAACGCGCACCTCTCCGTTTTCGAGTGTATAAACTCCGAACAGGCAGAAATCGTGGCACTTACCGCATTGGATACATCTTTCGCGGTCAAGAGCCGGATACCATGCGTCGCGTCCGGCGTGTTTGGCAAGAGCGAATGACGTAACATCTTTATTATCACCATCATAAGCGATGTTAAAAGATTTCAAAACCTCTTTAACGCTATCTTTGCGAAGATTCAAAACCTGCTTCGGTTTGAGGTTAAACCTGTCGAACAGCGCATTAACGGCACGCGGATAACACGCAATGACGGTATGATTTGCCATTGCAGCCATTTTCTCGTGCGAGTTCATAGCAATTTGGCACAAGTCATCGACCTGTTGCACTTCATAACCGACATTGCGCAACATATTCGTTACATCCTCAACGGCTTTTCCGTTAATAATTGCACGCGAGGAACATAAGCAAACAGTAATCATTTCGTAATTTTATACGCCATAAGCGTATTTCCGTGATGCAGATAGAGTACGCCCTTGTGGATTACGGGATGCGCCCAGTGCTGGTCGGTGCCAAGTTTGACGGGGAAGCGGCTCACGAGGTCGAATTTGTCGGGATTGACCTTTACAAGCGCCATATCTCCGCGTTCGGAATAGCAGTAAAGCATACCGTCGGCTGCGATAACATCGCCCGTTCCGAGCGCGTTGTCTTTGTATTTTATTTCACCAGTCTTCCAGTTGACGCAAAACCAGAAACGGTTGGCATCACCCGAACCGTAGGCGTAGTCGCCGATTTTAACCATTGCGCCGATACGCGAATCCAACTGCGGCTCGTCCCATATTTTCTCTACCGCCCGACCGCCGTCTTTATAGCGAAGCATGATAGAGCCTCGTCCGTATCCGCTGGTGCAAAGAATCTGATTATCAGCATATACCGGCACGTTAGGGTGTACTGCATGGCGGTTGATATGTTCAACAGACCATATTTTTTTGCCTGTTTCGACGTCGATGCCGAGAACGTGCTTTGCCATCATGGCGACAATTTGTGGTACCTGCTGGTCGGATACATATATCGGCGAGCCGTAAGCCGAGAGGTCGCCTTCTCCTTCGCATGACCATATGAGGTCGCCAGTATTTTTGTTGAGAGCCACGATGTTGTTTTTCTTTCCTCCGGGCGATGCTATGAGTTTATCTCCCACAATAAGAGGCGATTCGCATATTCCCCATGTGATGTTTGAGCCGTCGAAATCGGTAAACATGTTTTTTTTCCAGACGATGTTAAGGTCTGATTCATTGAGACATACTATATCGCCCAAGCCTGAAATGAGATACAGTTTGCCGTTGTCGGGTGTTACCGTGCCGCGCGTACCGTTGTAGCTGGCGCTCCATTCCTGTCCGTACTCTTTCTTATTCAACAACTTACCGTTAGTATCAAAGGCATAAACGAAGCCTGTTTTGTCGGTCATGCCCGTGATGTAGAGTTTGCCCGACTCTGCGACGGCTACCGACGAGTGTCCCTCGCCCAAACCGTCATAGTGCCATAGCATCTGCGGCCCGTCAGCCGTCCACTCTTTTAACAAATCTTTTTCGGGATAAATACCCGTGCGGTCATATCTCCACTGGATGACCTGCTGTGCGTCGCAAAATGTTGCAAACGTGATTGATAGCATAAAAATTACAATCTTTTTGTTCATAATATTTAAAAATTAATTGAAAGGATAAAATACATTATTAACACAAACGAAATCCGTACCGTGTTGGCCGAGGTCGTCGAACGGTTTGTCTATAAATCCCTGATACATAGTATTTGAGGATATAATTGTATAAGCGTTTTTGTGAATGCGGATGCCGACTTGCGGGGTCAGTTTGCCGCCTCCGCCGTCGTTACGTCCAGCTTGACACGAATTGCCGGTGAAAGTCAAGCCTTTACAGTTTTCAATTCTGACCTGACACGAGCGTTCGCCTTCGGGCAGGTGGGCGCTGTTGGCTCCGCAGCGACGAAATACATTGCCCGTTACGGTGGTATCCTGAATGTTTGTAGCACACAATCCCGCGCCGTTGTTACGGTCGAAACAGTTTCCGGTAACGTTCCATGCGTCGCCGTCGGCTATATACAGTCCGTAGCCGCCGTTCCATTCTACGCGGTTGGCGGTAAACATTACCGTGCTGCCCGACGTTTCGGTGCCGAATCCATGCGAGCCGTTGCCCGAAAACTGATTGTCGGTAACAAATCCGTCCCAGCCTGTCAGCAACGTTCCGCAGCCGCCGTTTTGGGAGAAATAACTGTGGCGAACAATGAAAAGCCAGCATCGTAACAATCGCAGACCGTGTCCCGAAAAGTACTGAACCTTGCAGTCGTCGATCACAATCGAATCTTCCTTTTTGCTGTATTCTTTGTCGTTGTTGAGGAAAATGCCGTGAATTTGTTTTGGCGCATTGCGTATTCCTCTGATAAACAGCCCTTTAATATGCGCTCCGAAAGCGCCGGTTATATCCAGCACACACGAAGCGTCGGTCGAATCGAGCGACAGTATTGCGCCGCCATCGCCGCGATAAGCCCATTGCGGCTCTGCAAGCAGGGTGGTATGCTCATGAACTTTCAAATCATGGCAAGGATATACTCCGGCAGGGAAATAAACGGTTCCGCTGACTTTGCCCGCTGCATTAAGCGCTTTACGGATAGATTCCGTATCCGACGTTTTGCCGTCGCCTTTTGCTCCGAAATCAAGGACGTTGAAAATTTTTTTCGCTGCTGTTTTTGCCACATCAAGAGCCTTAT
>JAITHS010000325.1 GCA_031279875.1 Tannerella sp. | reverse complement strand
ATAAAGTTTGCTAACTGTTCGAGCGATGCGAGTTCGCCGAAACGCAGGTTGTAAGAGAGAATTTTCAGTCTTACGGACGCTTCCTGAGCGCATAGTGTGGTTGAGAAGAAGAGTAGAGTTATCAGATGTTTCATATTTGTTTGTTTGATATATACTGCAAAGGTACAAATTTTTTTTGCGGATTTAAGGTATAATTGAAAAAAAAATTCCTAACGACTATTCAAATACCGACCGGATAGATGCTTCGTTTAAGAGTTATGCCACGCAGCAGAACCATAATATCAACGTTGACGGCGGTACGGACAAGAGTTTCTACCGGATGTCATACGGCTATCTTGACCGGAAAGGTCTGGTTGTTGGCGACAACTATGCATCGACGCGCAACAACGTCAGAATGAGGCTGGCAACAGAAGTGTTCGACCGTATAAAGATGGACGGCAACATCGGCTATATTGATTTCTACCGTAAAGACCCCGGCAGCAGTGGAACGAGTGGCGTTTTCAGGCTGGCGCAGCGTATCTCGCCGCTCTTGCCCGTGAAATGGCAGCAGCCAACAGCCGACGGATTGTGGGAAGACACTTCTTACTGGTCTTTCGGTTCGGTTGCCAATCCTGTGCGCACGGCGATGGAATCGGGGTATGTAAACCGCAAATCGAAGACTTTCAATGGCATCCCACACAGCCGCGTTATTATGCCGACGGGACGCCGCATCCCAACAACGAAACCGTCCGCAACAGCGTTGTCGGCAACGAGATACAAAAACCGGCGCCTGGCTCGAAATCAAAGTGCGGAAATAATTACGATTTTATACTTTAAAAAAAAAACTTTCCGAAAAATTTGGTAGTCTCAAAAAAAAGTCGTACCTTTGCGCCCGATTTTGAAACAAATCAGACATGATTCGCTAGCTCAGCAGGTAGAGCACATCCCTTTTAAGGATGGGGTCCTGGGTTCGAATCCCAGGCGAATCACTCACCCAAATATCTTATTATTATGAGAATAGGCATTTTGTCATCAGGGGGCGACTGTCCGGGCATCAACGCTACTATTCGCGGCGTCGGCAAGACGGCGATGTTGCGTTATGGCATTGAAGTATTCGGTATTCACAATGGATTTTCGGGATTGTTAAACAAAAACGACATGGAACTTTTTAACGAAAGCAATCTGTCGGGCATACTCAATCTCGGCGGTACTATTCTTGGTACTTCACGCGAGAAACCGTTTAAGAAAATGCTTGATTCCGAGGATAATACCAAACCGCAAATCATTTATCAAAACTATATCGAGATGGGGTTCGACTGTGTTGTGTGCATCGGCGGCAACGGTACCCAGAAGACGGCTTACAAACTGTCGCGTAAAGGCATGAATATCATTGGTTTACCAAAAACTATCGACAATGATGTTTACGGAACCGATTATACTTTCGGGTTCGACAGCGCCGTTAATATTGCTACCGAAGCGATTGACCGGCTTCATTCTACCGCAAGTTCTCACAAACGTGTTATGGTAGTGGAAGTTATGGGTCATAAAGCAGGTTGGATAGCGCTGTATGCAGGTATGGCGGGCGGCGCCGATATTATTCTCATTCCGGAGTTAGGCTATAATATGGAACATGTTAATAATAAGATACTTGCGCGTTCTCAAAGCGGTAAGCCATACTCTATTGTCGTCATAGCGGAGGGATTGAAGACACCCGGCGGCGACAGTCCGGCACGCTATATATCGTCGCGGATACATGAAGCGACCGGTATTGAAGCACGAACAACGGTATTAGGATATATTCAGCGCGGAGGCAATCCGTCGCCGTTTGACCGCAATCTTGCTACACGCATAGGCGGTCATGCTACCGAACTGATAGTCAACAGACAATTCGGTCGTATGGTAAGCGTCAAAGGCAACACCGTTACATCAATAGACCTTGCGGAAGTAGCGGGCAAAACCAAACTTGTGCCGTTAGACCATGAGTTGATACGTCAAGGCATTAACATGGGCATATCATTCGGAACGGAATCATGAAGCGGTGCGTAATAATTGTAGCGGGCGGAAAGGGCGTTCGTATGGGCGGCGAAATGCCGAAACAGTTTGCTCCGATTGCCGGAAAGCCTTTACTGATGCATACTATCGAGACTTTTTACCGTCAGGACGAATTGACGGAAATTATTGTCGTTTTGCCTGCCGAGCATGAAGAATATTGGAAAATGCTGTGTCGTGAAACGGGATGCGTAGCGTCGCATACTATTGTTCACGGTGGCGAGACGCGCTTTCATTCGGTAAAAAACGGTCTGGCGGCCGTACCGTCGGACGTCGGTCTGATAGCCGTTCACGACGGAGTGCGACCGTTTGTTGCGCCTGATGTTATCGCAGCCTGCTTTGACGAAGCGGCACGTAACGGAGCTGCAATACCGGTTATCTCAATGATAGAATCGGTACGCGAAGTTGACGGCGCTACAAGTCGTCCTGCCGACCGCAACAAGTTGAGACTTGTCCAGACACCTCAAATATTCAGGGCGGAAATATTACGAAAAGCATACCAACAGCCTTATAATGAGCATTTTACCGATGATGCTTCCGTCGTAGAAGCTGATGGCGGTATTATAACGCTCGTTGCAGGCAACAGAGAGAATATCAAAATTACGACGCCGCCGGATATGATTATTGCAAAGTATTTATTGGGGAACGGATAA
>JAITHS010000221.1 GCA_031279875.1 Tannerella sp. | reverse complement strand
GACCGGCGCGATAGACTTTGTCAGTCAGTCCAATTACGCCCGCAACGGCAACGACAATAGCAAGTATGACATCTGGATTAAGTACACGAAGTAATCAGTTAATCAATCATTCAGTTAATCAATCATTCAGTTAATAAAATAGATGTCAAAACTCGGCAAGTGGGATAAGCAGCATCTTGTCAATCTCGGCTTGACGCAAAAGCAGATTGACGCGATATTCGACGCGGCGGCACGTGAAGCCGCCGCCATCGGCGCGTCGCTACATGACTTCAACCCCGACAAACCCTTTTCCTTTGCCGACTATCCGCAAACAAAAGCCCGCATCGAAAAGGCTTTAAAGACGCTCCAAAAGCGCATTGAAACAACAATTGTAGACGGAGTGGATTCCGCATGGACGCTGGCAAACAACAAAAACAATGCTCTTTGCGACCGCGTCTTTGGAGACAATAAAAATAATCTGACAAAAGAACAGGAACGCCGCTATTACTCAAACAACGACAAGGCACGGGAGGCTTTTCTCGGACGCAAAACAGCCGGCATGAACCTCTCCGACCGCGTCTGGAACTATACCGACCAATTCAAAGCCGAAATCGAGATGTTTCTCGACATAGGCATAGGCAATGGGAAATCGGCGCATGAAATGGCGTTAAAATTATATCCTTCTCTCAAAAATCCCAATGAGATCATCTCACAATATCGCGACAAGTGGGGGCAATTGCGATTAGTAGAGAAATTGCCAAAAAAGTCAAGCGCGGGCGTTTACCGCTCGTCGTACAAAAACGCTTTCCGACTTGCCCGTACCGAAGTAAACATGGCGTACCGAACAGCCGACCACGTCCGCTGGCAACAGTTAGATTTTGTTGTGGGCGTCGAAATTCACCTCTCGAACAACCACACGCTTAACGGCGTGCCTTTCTACGACATTTGCGACGAACTCAAAGGTAAATATCCGAAAGACTTTAAATTTGTTGGTTGGCACCCGCAATGCAGATGCTTTGCCACGTCGGTACTCAAAACTCCCGACGAACTCGAAGCCGACAACGAGCGTATCATGAACGGCGAAGAGCCGACAGCGGAGAGTGTAAACACGGTTAAGGACATGCCTGAGAACTTCAAAGGCTGGATAGACAAGAACGCCGACAGAATTGCAGCGGCGGAAAGACGCGGAACGTTGCCGTATTTTATTAAGGATAATAAGGGGTATGTGCTTAGCAACGGTAAACAATCTTTCGCTTCTATTTTTACGGAAAAGAAATACACGCAAGAGTTTGTTGATTATGTAAACGATGAAAATAGGCAAGATGTTCCGAAGCGCGGGCTTGTTAATAGCGCTATGGCGCTTTACCAATCATCTGACAGTGTAAGTAAATATGACCTTGAATTTTTGTTGGAGGATTATTTTAAAGCATATCCTTCTGATATAAATGGTAAGTTTGGAAGCATAGATGTAAAGAATAACGCTAAATGGATGATGCGATGCGTCAGTAATAAAAAACATCATCATTACATAGAAATTTCCGACCATAATTTCAGCATAACAAAAGGGCTGAAATTCAACCCAAGTAATGAACTGCTTAATGCTATTCAAATGATACGTAACGGTAAAACTCTTACATTTAGAGAGGAGTATGCAATAGAAGGTCTCTGGCATGAAATTCTACATGCTAAAAGCTCCGACACAGGCAAAAAATTGACTGTTTCGCAGAACAATTCAATGGAGGCTATTAATCAGTTTGTTGCACGAAAGTCATATCACACCTTTCTTTCTCGATTAGGTGGTAAAGCGATGCATCAGAAAGAGGTGATAAAAAACGGTTTCGGATATGGCAATGGAGTTAAAAATTTGATAGAATGCTTCAAAAGTTGTGATATTAAACCGGACGATGCGTTTAAATTCTTTGAGGCAAAAATTGTTTCGTCGAGATATGAAGATATTGAAAAAACACTTTACGGTTATCTTAGACAAAACGGACTAAAAACCAGCGAAACGGTTTTTAAAAAAATGATGACTGATATAGATGTTGGAGAAAATGAATTTAAAGTAAAATACTTGTAAGTATAATATTATCTGTAATCGTCTATATTTTCTACAAAAATGTAATCACTTTCCATATTCTTAGGGATACTTATATTAAGAGATATAGAAGAATAGAATAACGAAAGTTCTCTATCATTCCTTAGCGAATATAATCCACTGAAATCACTTGGAGTGCCGTATTTATTAAACCATTCCGGATCATAATCAGGATAACCACACATTTCTGCTTCGTGTTCTGTTAAATGATGGTCGATGCGTTCCCCGCGCAATGCCGCTGCACGTTCTTCTTTGGATATGGTATAGTAATGTCCATATTTTAATTTAAGTCGTTTCCGTTCTTCTGGATTTGTTGCCGGAACTGCTTTCTTGATTTCTTCTACTGTCATTTTATTATCTTTTTAATTTAAATTTCCTGTTTTATAAGCGTCAAATGTACTTTCATCCTGCAAAATTACATAAAAAAATTGAATTGTGCAAGTCAATACGCCTCTCGTGCCAATCGCGACAAATCCGCCGGCTTTTTCCCTTTTAAATGATAGTCGATTGCATAAGCAAGCAAGTCCACATATTCGTCGTGTGCTTTGGCGGGAAAGCCGGCTATTTCTTCAACAAAATCATCGTTCCATGCTCCGGCAATGAGAAACACACGCCCGCACTCGACGATCGGAGAGGCTGCATTGAGCCGCGTTTCTTTGCTGTCCGTCGGGCTTGGCGTTTTGGTTACGTTCAGTTTGGTATCGACTTTCAGCTGGTCGATTACCGATAGTCCGTTGGCTTTCGGTTCAATTCTCACGGAACTTGCCGCCGTATAGCCGTTTGCCTGCACATAAGGCGGGAGGGCTTTTATCAGGTCAGGAAATTTCAGATTCCATTTTCGGGCGTTGGTAATGTACAAATCGTTTCCGATTTTGCAGGTGGCAATAATGCCTGTCGGGTCGTTTTCCGACTTGTCGGTATAGGCAGTGTCGGCAAAGAAAACAATCGTAGCCCTGCCATGCAAACGCGAAAAGTCGTCGGGAGTAATGTATCGGAACCATTCTTTTTTGACGATATTACCACCGTCGGCAACGGGGTTTTGCTCGTATTGTCCCGAATATCCCCGCGAACCTAAATCAATACGCTGTTCGTCCAGCACTTCACGGGAGAGGCGGACGGGGTCGAGAAACCCGTCGATATAACGATTTTTGAGTTCGGCGGGTTTAACATTATCGGCAAGTTCCG
>JAITHS010000180.1 GCA_031279875.1 Tannerella sp. | reverse complement strand
AATTCGCTGCAAAAGTACAAAAAAATTTTCAAACACCGTAGGGGCAGACACATAGGTCTGCCCCGACAGTGGTTAAATCCCATCAATACGCATGTGTATCCGTTTCGATCTCTTCTTTGGTTATTTTGCGGAGGTCTAACGAACGCCAGGCGAAAAAGATGTACACTAATACTATCGGAATGACAAACGATACGTATGTCATCGTTTTGAGGGTGAAAATGCTTGAACAACTGTTGCTTATCGTCAGCGAACTTTGCAGGTCGGCAAGCGACGGATAATAGGCGGTATTGTTCCAGCCGGCCGTAAGTAGCAGGGCAAGCACCGTCAGCACCGTACCGGCGCCGGCAAACCATATCCCTTTCTTGAACGTCTGTACAAAAACAGTCTTGCCGATGCCGAATAGCACTGCTACAACGCCGACGAGCAATACTGCCAAAACTGCGGGCATCTCAATAAGATTGTTGAAATACTTGAACGGTTGCATGAAAACGACGCCGTTAGCATCAACCGCAAAGCCGTCTTTAACAAGCACCCAAACGAGGAATGCAAGGAAAAATACCAGAAACAGCGCTGTTTCGGGCAAGATGCGTTTGCGGGCGCGGGTTGTGATCGACGTTTCGCCGATGTTGTTAACGAAATAGAGCAATCCCAGAACGCGGGCAAGGAAGAATATCGCCAAACCGAGACATACGTTCCACAGATGAAAGCCGTGCATACTGCCCCAAACGGCTTCGAGACCGTGCCACGATGTTGTCCATGACGATATGACGGGCATTGACATGTCGGTCAGTTGCGTTTTGTTGACAACAAATTCCGCTCCGTTGTAGAACGTGCCTACGGCGGCGCCTATCAGTACGGGAGCAAGTATTCCGTTGAGCAGCAGGAATATACGGTAGGTCTTCATGCCGAGCAGGTTGCCTTTTTTGGCGTTAAACTCGTATGAAACGGCTTGAATAACAAAGCAAAACAGTACGAGCAGCCATACCCAGTATGCGCCGCCGAAACTTGTGGAATAAAACAGCGGGAAGGAGGCGAAAAAAGCGCCGCCGAAAGTAACGAGTGTCGTGAAAGTAAATTCCCACTTGCGTCCCGTCGAATTGAGCAATATCTTACGCTCTACTTCGGTTTTGCCGAGTGTGAAAAGCAGCGACTGACCGCCCTGTACGAAGAGCAGCATCACTAACAGACCGCCGAGCAGCGATACTAACAACCACCAATAGTGTTGTAAAATGATGTAATTGTCCATAATCAGTTAATAGTTTAAAGTTATTAAATTTCTTCGGATACCGGTTGCGGTCCTTGTTTGATAGCCTTCGACATGATACGTATCTCGGCGATGAGGAGTATGGTAAAGAGTATCAGGAATATACCGAATGTGAGTGCTACCGATGATGACGAAAGTTTGGATATCGCCGCCGTAACGGGCATTATGTCCTGAATAGCCCATGGCTGTCGGCCTACTTCGGCTACTATCCAGCCTGCTTGTCCGGCTATGTAGGCAAGGGGTATAGACCACAGCGTTACTAATTGTAACCATTTCATTGTAGCGAGTTTTTTCTTCCAAGCATACCATGCCAGAATGATGAACAACAGGATGAAATAACCGCCTATTATGACCATGATATGAAAGGAGTAGAAGGTCAATCCGACAGGCGGAACGATGTCGGACGGTTCTTTGAGAAAACCGTATCCGAAATAATCTTTGTCGGCTTTGAATGCGGCGTGTGCTGCTGCTGCCGACTGCTTGTCGCCTGCTTTATCGGCTGTTCGATAGTCGTTCATCGCTTTTACGGCTGCCTTGCCGCGCGATATTTTCTCGGCGGTAGAGAGTGCCAATCCGGTGTCGGTTTTGTAACCGCCTCTGATAATGTCGTTGATACCCGGCACGTATGCTTTAGTATCGCCTGTTGCTAACCATGACAGCATCTTGGGAAACGCTATCTTGAAATAGAAAGCGTCGTCGTTGTTTGATACTTCTTTAACGCCGGGCTTGAGGACGCCGAAGCCGATGAGTTCGATGCCTTCGCCGCCGTTGTAAAGGCCTTCCATCGCCGCAAGTTTCATGGGTTGATACTTGGCAACGTTTTTTGATGACGTATCGCCGGTAACAAGCAGCATCAAAGCGGCAAAAAGTCCTGTCCAGACGCCTATCTTGAGGCTCTCGAGGGCAAATTTGCGATGTCTGTTGCGTAGCATATACCACGCGCTGATACCGGCTACAAACGAACCGCCAAGCATGAAGCCCGACAGCATGGTATGGAAGAATTTGTTGACGGCAAAAGGCGAAAGCGCTACCGCCGCAAAGTCAACCATCTCGTTACGCACGGTTTCGAGTTTTAACTCCATTCCGACAGGATATTGCATCCACGCATTGGCTACAAGTATCCATATAGCGGATATTGAAGCGCCTCCCCATGTCAGCCATGTGGATGCCAAGTGTGCGCCGCGACTGATTTTATTCCAGCCGAAAAACATCAAGGCGATGAATGTAGCTTCCATAAAGAACGCTACAATGCCTTCTATGGCAAGTGGCGCTCCGAAGATGTCGCCTACAAACCAACTGTAATTCGACCAGTTTGTCCCGAACTCAAATTCGAGTATCAATCCTGTCGCTACTCCGATAGCAAAATTTATTCCGAACACTTTCTGCCAGAATTTTGCCGTCTCTTTCCAAAATATCTTACCTGTCTTGTAATAGCATGTTTCCATTATCGACATGATAAGACCTAACCCCAATGTGAGGGGTACGAACAGCCAGTGATACATGGCTGTCATAGCAAACTGGGCTCTTGACCAGTCCACTAATGAGGAATCAATTTCATTCATATAAAAAAATATTTAAGGTGTCAATGCTCTGTCAACTAACTCTTTAGCTACATGGTCTTGTTTGTCTTCCTCATTGTCATAGCGACTGAGGAAGCGGGGAAAGAAAAATATCTTCAATACTACGAACATGATAAATAACTTGATGAGTATCAATGCCCACAGCGTCTTTCCGAGCGTCATCGACCGGAATCCTTCAAAATAAAATCGCCATATACGTAGTATTATGTTTCGTCGTTTCATCGTTTTATTTGTTTTGGGAACCTCGAAAAAATCAATTTTTAGAGGGTTCCTTATTTGTAATTAATAGTTACAGTAGGCAATTCGTAATTCGTAATTCGTAATTTTTAATTCGTAATAGTCTTCTAGTCCCCTTGTCTCCTTGTCCCTCGTCTCCTCATCTCCTATTTCGCCGCAAAAATATCAAACTTTTTTTAAATAACCAAACTTTTTCAAAAAAAACACTAAAAAAATTTTTTCGTATGTAACCCTTGCAGTGGTTTTAAACCCTGCAAGCGGTTTTCGGCAACAACACTTGGTTGCGCCGCTGATAATGACGAACAGGGCATTCGTCATTGCGAGGAACGAAGCAATCCAGAATACAGGAAGTAATCCAGAAGGAAAAGGCACGCTGGATTGCTTCGTTTCTCGCAATGACGGACGTAAGTTCCAACCCGCCTGCAAAGGTTTAATCATTATTCCTC
>JAITHS010000162.1 GCA_031279875.1 Tannerella sp. | reverse complement strand
AGTTCTATTTGTCGGCATGTTATCCCTTTGACAGCAGCAAAGAATGGACGCAAAAAGCCAAATGGGATGCTTTTGTCGAATATCTGAACAGTGCGGGAAAAATAGTACAATAACAATTATGAAAAAAATAATGTTGCTTGTTGCGATATTTGCCATGAGTGAGTGTAGCAGCAATCTTGAAGGTCAGTGGAAAGATCCTTTGAGCAGTAGCGAAGCTGTTAGGCTTAAAAATGCTGTTGCCGAAATTGACGGTGGTCAGAAATCGGTATATCTTGAAAAGATAAAAAAAATTAGCGTGGAATCGTTGCCTTACAGTAATGGGGAGAGGGTTAGAAATCTGGAATCATATAAAGAAGTATATGAATGGATACGGAATGACGTCGGAAATTTCCCGTTGTTGTTTCTGTATATGATATATGAAGAAAAGATTTTGGGGGAAGAATACTCAAATACTTGCTTGTTGCTATGGGATTTAAGCGACGAATTATATCCGTCGGTAACAGAAAGGATGCGTACAAACGAGGATTTTGATCCGGTGAATCTGATAAAAGCGTTATTGTCGGTAACAGTATTGTAACTCAGTTTTTGCGTAAATATTTGGTGAAATCTCAAAATAAATTCGTACCTTTGCCGCAGAATTTTGTCTCATTAGAATTTTTGGCAAAGGCTCAAAAGGGCGAAACATTGTCAAAGATTGAACCGTTAAAGTAAATGTTATGTTTTTAGAAGTTACAAAAGCCAAATATTTAGACGATTATCGTCTGTTTCTGACGTTTAATAACGGCGTCAGCAAGACCGTTGATTTACAAAACGAATTGAACGGCAGCGCGTTTGAGTCTTTACGGCAGCCGGACAACTTTCGTAATTTCCGTATAAAATACAACACAATCGAATGGGAAAATGGCGCCGACCTCGCACCTGAATACCTCTACGAAATAGGTATTTAGAGTGTTTGTACTACGCATACCATTGTCGGGTGCGGCCGGTAAGTTTTTGGAGAGTGTCGATACAGATGTTGACGTCTTTAACTACTTGAAAATCAAACATACCGACACAGATGAAGTCGGCTCCGTTTCGGAATGCCCAGCGGAAGCCGTCTTCAGGTTTGATAGCGCCTGCCGCCAGCACTTTGAAGCCCATGACAGGTATTTTGCACTTGCTTACAAACTCTATCGTCCTGTCGGGAAAAGGACAGAAACAATTATTGTGATACATGTTGTGGTCGGGACTTTCGGGACCGTCCACTTCAAACGGTTTGCGATTTTCGCGGGGATGCGCACTCCAATAGTTGTCGTGGTGCATTGTTTTCATGTAATAGTCCGGCACAATACCCTGTTCTTCGAGCAAAATAAAAGAATCTATGGTATGCGCCCCGATACCTGCCGTAAGACCGGCTGCGCGAACCTGCTCAACCATAGCGCCAATCTTGTCGAGATGACCGGTACGCACCATGAAATCGCAACATCCGCCCTGTACCTGAATGACGTCCATACCGTTGTCGATAGCTTTTGCCACTAACGGCGTCATGTCGGCGTCTTCTTTCGATTCGCCGCACTGAACGATGACTTTGATTTTGCTGCCCGTTAGTTTGCGGTATTTCATCATCACAGGCATAGTAGAATAGCCGATGTTGATGCAGTTGACGCCCGCCTGCTCGCAAAGCGTCAGCGTCTCGAAAATTTTCTTCTCCGAGTTATATGCTTTAAACAGTTGGTCGGTATAAAGCAAGTCTCGACCGTGCGACCAGCCGCCGATGAGGTTGCCGCCGAGCGTCAGTCGGCTGATTTCGTGAGGGCCTAACATGCCTTTGGGCAATTCGCCTTTCAACTCGCTCAACGCCATACGATTGACCTGAATTGTAGCTCCCGACATGACGTCAACGCCGTATTTTTTTGCCGTATGATATGCGCCCAAGCCAAGACCGCCCAGTACCGGCAACGTAACAAGATTTTTCAACGCTTCGCGACGAGAAAGGGTCTCGGCATTGCGAGAAACTTGGGGTTCGTTGGTCGGTATATTCCGGCAAGATTTAAAACCCTTTCCGGAGTTTGCCGTGCGCAACCCGTACCCTTGCTCCTTGCTGAAAAAGAGAAATACCAAGACGGCGGCTTCGATGAAGATTTGATCAAAAATAAAGACGCTACCGTTGTGTACGCCCATAGCAAGAGAGACGCCGAATGGCGGATATGCAAAGTAATATAGCGCCAGCAACACGACGCCGCCAAGCGATGCCCAACGCACAAAAACGCCGAGAAACAGCGCCAAACCGATAACTATCAGACCGATGATATTCATCCAGTCCACTACCGTAACAGCGACAGGCGAGCCTGCCAGAAAATGATAAAACCATGACGCCATACCTCGCGTACCGGCGAGGTAATCGGCTGACGTCCAATTTGTTGCGACGCATTTGACAATCCCCTCATAGAGGAAATGCCACCCAATAGCTGTCCGTATGACAGTGATAATCCATTTCATGATGATGTGTGTTATTATGCCGCAAAGATAACGTTTTTCTCTATAAAAACAGACGTTTTTTTGAAAAAACAAAAAAAAATATTGTTTTCTCAAAAAAAATTCGTACCTTTGCACAGTTTTTTTAAACGATTTTAAGACTTTGGAACCGATGAAGACTTATCAGATAGACCTCAAAAGCATCTCGCCGACAATGATTTACGAGTATGACTGGACATTGCAGGATGACTTTTTTGAAAGCGTAGAAGCAACAGACGTGAAACGCGGCAGAGTTCGCGCTTTTCTGGATGTTATAAGGGTTGCGCAGACTTTTGAACTTACTTTCCGCCTTGAAGGTGAAGTAACGGTTATGTGCGACCGTTGTTTGGATGATGTGGAACTTCCGGTAGTAGCCAATAACCGCCTGACAGTCAGTTTCGGTGAGGCTTACGAAGAAGTTAGCGACGAACATATCATCGTTGACGCCGAAGACGGTATTATCGACCTTGCGTGGATTTTCTATGAGAATATCGTCCTCGCTTTGCCGATGAAACGAGTTCACGAAGACGGCAAATGCAACGAAGTGATGGCGCAGAAACTCAAAGAGTTAAGCGTAGAAAATAACGATAAGGACAGCAACATTGACCCGCGCTGGGAAGATTTGCTGAAAGTTAAAAATTAGAAGATTAAATAATTAAAATATAGAACATTATGGCACATCCTAAAAGAAGACAAGGAAACACGAGAACTGCAAAACGCAGAACTCACGACAAGGCAGTAGCGCCTACACTGGCTTTATGCCCCAACTGTGGCGCATGGCACGTTTTTCACACCGTTTGCGGCGAGTGCGGCTATTACAGAGGAAAATTAGCGATAGAAAAAGAAGCCGCTGTATAACAGATGATTAACGCAGTTATCACAGGCATTGGCGGCTACGTACCCGAAGACCGCCTGACAAACGACGACTTATCCAAAATCGTTGATACAAACGATGAGTGGATAATGTCGCGCGTGGGTATAAAGGAAAGGCGTATCCTCAAAAACGACCTGCCGATGTCGTATATGGCGATAAAGGCTGTAAATCAGTTGATTGAGAAGACAGGCATTGACCCGCTGACGGTCGAAGGCGTTATCTGCGCCACCTCGACGGGTGATTATCATTTCCCGCCGGCTTCGTCTATAATCGCCTATCAGACAGGCTGTACGAATGCTTTTGTTTTCGACCTGCAAGCTGCCTGCTCCGGCTTCGTCTATCTGCTCGAAACTGCTGCAAACTACATCCGAACAGGACGTTATAAACGTATCATCGCCGTTGCAGGCGACAAGATGACCTCTATCACAAACTACACCGACCGCTCTACATGCCCGCTTTTCGGCGACGCCTGCGGAGCAGTGCTGCTCGAACCGACAACCGAAAACTACGGCGTTATCGATTCAATATTAAAAGCCGACGGTAGCGGTTTGCCGCATCTCCACATGAAAGCCGGAGGCTCGGCAAAGATGCCGTCATACGAAACGATTGATAATAACGAACATACCGTCTATCAAGATGGGAAAGTGGTTTTCAAACGGGCGGTAGTCGAGATGGCTGATGTGGCGGAAGAAATCGTAGCACGTAACGGACTGACAAAGGCGGATATAGACTGGATAGTACCTCATCAGGCTAATATGCGCATCATCGACGCTGCCGCACGCCGCCTCGAAACGCCGATAGAAAAGGTGATGGTCAATATCCAACGATACGGCAACACAAGTTCGGGCAGCATCCCAATATGTCTCTGGGAGTGGGAACCGAAACTGCACAAAGGCGACAATCTCATCCTCGCCGCTTTCGGAGCAGGTTTTACCTGGGGAGCAACTTATCTGCGGTGGGGATATGACGGAAAATAGTATCCATAAATCCGGCTTTGTCAACATTGTCGGTAATCCTAACGTCGGCAAGTCAACGCTGATGAACCGCCTTGTGGGTGAGCGTATCTCTATCATCACATCCAAAGCGCAGACCACGCGCCACAGGATTCTCGGCATCGTCAACACCGACACGATGCAGATAGTTTATTCCGATACGCCCGGAGTACTTCATCCCAACTACAAACTGCAACAGTCAATGCTTTCGTTTTCGCAGTCGGCTCTCGACGATGCCGACGTGTTGCTCTATGTTACCGACGTAGTAGAAAAGACCGACAAAAATGAGGAATTTCTTAGCCGCGTGCAAAAGACTACATGTCCTGTTTTGCTGCTAATCAACAAGATAGACCAGACTAATCAGAACGAACTCGAAACGCTTGTAGAGCGGTGGCATTCGCTGTTGCCGAAGGCTTTGATAATGCCGATATCGGCGCTGACAGGCTTTAATATAGATAATGTACGCGCGCGCGTAGAAGAACTCATCCCTCCCTCTCCGCCATATTTCGACAAAGATGCTCTGACCGACCGCCCCGCCCGCTTCTTCGTAACCGAAATCATACGCGAGAAAATACTTCTCTACTACCAAAAAGAAATCCCCTACGCGGTGGAAGTCATTGTAGAACAGTTTATTGAAGAAGACGACAAAATCAGTATCAAATCAGTAATCATAGCCGAGCGCGAATCACAAAAGGGCATCATCATCGGACATCATGGTCAGGCGCTGAAAAAAGTCGGCACAATGGCACGCAAAGACCTCGAAAAATTCTTCGACAAAAAAATCTTCCTCGAAATGTTCGTTAAAGTAGAAATCGACTGGCGTAACCGCGATAATTTGCTGCAACGGTTTGGATATCAACTTGATTAAGTCGGATTAAAACTATTTATTGCTACACGGCAATTGCCCGCCTTCTGCCCGCTATGCCCGCTTTTTGCCCGCTATTTTATTTCGTAATAAGTTTCAACACTTACGCCGAGCCGTTTAAAAATATTGTGTTGTTCCACTAATTCCGACAAATCGTTTGTTGCAGTTCTCTTTGAAACATTATTAAGTTCCTGATAATCTGCGTTTGTCATCTTTCCTTTTTCTTTGACAAATAGTACGGCTTTTATCTGTCTTTCATTCAGATCTAACTGTTGTAACTGTTCTTTTGTAAATTTGTCTTTGAAAAGCGTTACGATGAAGCCGCCCTCTTTCTCGTTAATCTCTGGGGTTGGCAGTCCTGCGGCTTTGCAAGAATCAATTATTTTCATAATGCCACTGCCCCATGAATCAATGTAACCGCCAAGGAAACAAGCCTCTGCAAGTGTCGGGTTGCGTGGATGTGAAGAATGTTTTTCTTTGAGTTGCGATAAAGTAATTGTCTCGGGTAGCCCGCCATCGTTCCAAACAAACAGTGTCATATTGTACACGCGAAGTTGTGTCGGCGCACCCATATAATTTCTGTGAATGAGTGCATTAAGTAGCATCTCGCGAATGGCGGGAACAGGATATTCTAGCGTTTCAACGCGATTCATTCCTACAAATGAAATGTTTTTGATTAGAAATTTGTAATTTAGTGTGTTCAATACCTTGTCCAACACTTGAATAATGTTGCCATCTTCCAATTCCTGAAAACGAATCGTAAAATCATCGTCTTCAAACTTGCCGATTTTGACAAAAGTGTTTGGGTAAAACCGTCCGGGATCTTTTCCGAACAACACGATTGCAGCGCGTTTGAGTTTGCCGTTTTTTGTCAGACGCAATTTGTCTAACAATTCGGGTGTGGTAAGCCCATCCACATCGGGCAGACGTCCTGCTTCTTCGGCTTTTCGCAGATACTTTTTGATTGTTGCCTCGTCAATATCATCGAATGTGGCATCTTCTTCAATCACATTATCCCACGTTAACCCGACTCGTTTGAGCAAAAACTCATTGAGGGCGGCGCCGGTAAGTTCCTGTTTCACACTGCCACTGCGGTAATAATATCTGCCGCGTAAGGATATAGGTACGGAATAAGGCTGCACAACGATTTCTATAAAATCTTTGTCGCCCTCGTACCGCAAATTCACTTCGGCGGTAATGCCCAGATTGTTTTTGATTTTGTTGGGAATTTCTTCCATCAGCGTCTTATAGTCGGGCAAATCAACAACGGTGGAGGCATCATTCATGCCGATATAGATTTTGCCGCCCTGAGCATTGGCAAATCCGCAGATCCATTTCAGGTAATCATCGTGCCACGAGGATTTGTATTCTATATTTTGAGATTCGGACATAACGATTACTTTAATAATTTTTTCGAACTGTTTCAAAACTTAATCACTATTGTCTCTTCGCTGAAAGAGTTAAGCCATGCGGTAGCGTCTTTGAGATAGAGTACAAGAGTGTTGTCATCGTCGGCGGAGTACATCTTTTTGAGTTCGGGATACTGGTCGAGCATGTACTGCTTGGCTTGGCGACGCTCGTCGGCAATGGCTTTAGCTTCGATGCGTATCCATTTACCTCCGGTAACGTCGTAGGCACATATCTCGATTTTCGGATTGATTTTCAACTGTTTAGCAATGTTTTTCTTTTTGCCGGTCTGGATATACAGTTTGTTTTCGTATATCGCCACAGTGCCGAAAGGTCTTACGCGCGGCTGGTCGCCATCAACAGTGGCGATGAAATAGAAGCCGCATTTCTTTACAAATTGATAAACGTCCTGCATTGTCGGTTCGGATTTCCGATTTGTAACCGGCTCACCGGCAGCAGTTTTAATGAACGGCATACAAAATAATGCCATGATAATAAATACTTTATACATAGTTGAGAGTTAAAAATTACGAATTACGAATTACGAATTACGAATTGGGAGTTGAGACGTTTTGTTGTTAATCACTAACCACTAACCACTAATCACTAATCACTAACAACTAACCGTTAATCACTTTCTGCTGCCATTTCCAAGCCGAGCGGAGGGTATCTTCGAGGGTTTCGACGGCTTTCCAGCCTAACACTTCGTTAGCGTGTGCAGGGTTTGCCCAAACCTTTTCGATGTCGCCTTCGCGACGCTCCGTGATGCGATATGGCACTTTGACGCCGGTCGCCTGCTCGAAAGTATTGATAAGTTCGAGAACGGAGACGCCGATGCCGGTGCCGAGATTAAACACTTCGAGTTGTTCCGAAGATTTATCGCCCAGCATTCTGTCGATAGCGATGACATGGGCTTTGGCGAGGTCAACGACATTGATATAATCTCGGATGCACGAGCCGTCGCGGGTGTCGTAGTCGTCGCCGAAGACGCGCAATTCGGGTCTAATACCGGCGGCAGTCTGCGTCAGGAAAGGTACGAGATTTTGCGGCACGCCGAGCGGCAGTTCGCCGATTTCGGCTGTCGGGTGCGCTCCGATAGGGTTGAAATAGCGCAGCATGATGCTCTTAAACGGCACGCCGGAATGTATCACATCACGAATTATTTCCTCATTGATTTGCTTTGTGTTGCCGTATGGCGAAAGCGCCGGTTTGATAGGTGCTTCTTCTGTAACAGGCAGAATATCAGGCTGTCCGTAAACGGTACAGGATGATGAGAAAACGATGCCTTTGATACCGTAAACGGGCATCAGTTCGAGCAGGTTAAGCAGCGATACGATGTTATTGCGGTAGTAGAGCAGCGGCATGGCTACCGATTCGCCTACTGCCTTGCTGGCGGCAAAATGGATGATGCCTTCAACGCCCGGATTATCTTTAAGTACCTGCTCAACAGCCTGTCGGTCGTTGCAGTCGGTAACGCTGAACGTCGGTTTGACGCCCGTGATACGCTCTATGCGGTCTATAACTCCCGCATTGGAATTTGACAGATTGTCGATGCTGACAACCTCATATCCTGCATTTTGCAGTTCTACGGTCGTATGCGAGCCGATATATCCCGCGCCGCCGGTAACTAAAATCTTCTTCATATCTGATAATTTTTCAAAAAAACAACTGCAAAAGTAATACTTTTTTT
>JAITHS010000295.1 GCA_031279875.1 Tannerella sp. | reverse complement strand
CAGGCTCGAAAGTAACGATGATGTACGACTTTGCTTCGCTCAAAGGGTACAGTTTCATTGATAATGAGGAGTTTTCGCTCGTTATGCCTACCACGTCCAACGTATTGCAATATCACACCGAAAACGGCACAAAGATATCAATACGTCCTTCCGGCACAGAACCCAAAATAAAGTTCTACGTCGAAGTACACGAGCCGGTAGCGTCGCTCGCCGAAATCCCGGAAGCCGAAGCAATCACCACAGCACGCATCGCCGCCATCCGCGAAACGCTGGGGATTTAGTTATATGATTAATTTATATGACACAAAAAGAATATATTGAGCGAGAAGAGCGTTATGGAGCGCATAATTATCATCCGTTACCGGTTGTGTTGACCCAAGGAAAGGGTGTGTTTGTTAAAGATGTGGACGGAAAAGAGTATTTCGACTTCTTGTCATCTTATTCGGCTGTAAATCAGGGACATTGCCATGAACGGTTAGTTAATGCCATAGTTAAACAAACTTCACGGCTGGCTTTGACTTCAAGGGCTTTTTATAATGACCGTCTCGGCGAGTGGGAAGAATTTATAACAACATTATTCGGCTATGACAAGGTTTTGCCGATGAATACCGGCGCCGAAGGGGTTGAGACGGCCTTGAAACTTGCCCGCAAATGGGCATATAAAGTGAAGGGAATAGCCGACGGGAAAGCAAAAACAGTTGTATGCAACAACAATTTTCACGGACGCACGATTACTATCGTTTCGATGTCGAGCGACCCCGACGCATACTGCGACTACGCTCCTTTTACCGGTGGTTTTATAAAAATTCCGTTCAATGACGTCTCGGCGCTTGAAGAGGCTATCGCTCAACCGGATGTGGCGGCGTTGCTCATTGAGCCGATACAGGCCGAAGCGGGCGTTATTATTCCCGACGACGGTTTTCTCAAAACAGCCAGATGTCTGTGCGATAAATATCAAACGCTATTTATTGCCGACGAAATACAGACGGGCATAGCTCGCACCGGTCGTATGCTGGCTGTTGATTATGAGGATGTAAGACCTGATTTGCTCATTCTCGGCAAGGCGCTTTCGGGAGGTATGTATCCGGTATCGTGCGTTTTAGCCGACGATGATGTGATGCTTACCATCCGTCCGGGTGAGCATGGCTCAACATACGGTGGCAATCCGATAGCCGCCGCAGTATCGATGGAAGCGCTGCAAGTAGTTAAAGATGAGGCTCTTGCCGATAATGCGATGAAAATGGGCGAGATATTCCGCAAAGAGATGCGCCGTTGTTCTTCGCCGCTTATAGGAGATGTGCGCGGCAAAGGCCTGCTTAATGCCGTAACAATAAATCCGCTGCACGGCAAAAGCGCATGGGACGTATGTATAGAAATGAAAGACTTCGGTCTCCTTGCCAAGCCGACCCATGAGCATACAATACGCTTTACCCCGCCGCTGATAATAACCGAACAACAGATGCGAGAAGCGCTGGAAATTATACAAAAAGCAATTCTAAAAAGTCAAAATGATTGATATGGAATACAATATTGAAGACGTCAAAGCACGTGTCAAAGCGAAGATGTTTTTGACACTCGGCGCCGGTCTTGCAGCGCTGACCTGTTACGGCGCCAAGAAAACCGAACAGCCTAACATCGTGTTTATTCTGGCAGACGATTTGGGATACGGAGATGTTTCGGCGCTTAACGAAAACTCCAAAATCAAGACCCCATCAATTGATGCCCTCGCCGATAATGGCGTTGTGTTTACCGACTGCCACAGCAGTTCGTCGGTCTCAACACCTACTCGTTACGGTATCCTGACAGGGCGTTACAACTGGCGTTCAAAGCTCAAAAAGGGCGTCCTAAACGGATATAGCCCGCCGCTGATACCCTCGTCGCGTACTACAATGGCGTCGATGCTTAAAAAATCCGGTTACAACACCGCCTGCATCGGCAAGTGGCATTTAGGATGGACGTGGGACAATATCAAAAAAGGTAATGACAGCGTAAACTTCTCAAAACCAATTACCGACGGACCTGTTTCGCTCGGTTTCGACTATTTTTACGGTTTTTCCGCATCGCTCGACATGCCACCTTATGTTTATGTGGAAAATAATATGCCGACGGCTTTGCCAGACCGTAAAACTTCCGGCAAAGGGATGCAGATGTGGCGCGAAGGTCCTACTGCCTCCGATTTTAACCACCGTAATACGCTGTCTCATCTCGTTGATAAGGCGGTAGAATATATTGAAAATCAATCTGATAACAAGTATTTCTACCTCTATCTGCCGTTGCCGGCGCCGCATACGCCGATACTGCCGTCTGAAAATTTTGCCGGTAAATCGGGGTTGAATCCTTACGGCGACTTTGTCATGGAAGTTGATTTTATGGTTGGCAGAATTGTTAAAGCACTACAAGACAATGGGTTATATGATAATACTCTTATCGTATTTACATCCGACAACGGTTGCAGCCCTGCTGCCAATATTGAGGACTTACAGGCTTTAGGGCATAATCCGAGTTGCATTTACAGGGGACATAAAGCCGACCTTTATGAAGGCGGACATCGTATTCCGTGTATCATGACGTGGGGTAAATTGCTCAAACACAGGAAAATAAATCAAACTGTCTGCTTGACGGATTTCTTCTCTACTTTTGCTTCAATGACAGGATATACCGTAAAGGATGATGAGGGCGAGGATAGTTACGACCTGTCGCCAATTCTGTTTCCAACATTTGAGGATATTCAAAACGGTATTGACACTGATAAAAAAATTGTCCGCGAAGCGACCGTACATCATTCTATTAACGGCAATTTCACGATACGAAGCGGCGAATGGAAACTTTTGCTGGCGCCGAGTTCGGGCGGATGGAGCTATCCGCGCCCCGACAGAGATACGACAGCGATAGCAACGCTTCCGGAAATTCAACTGTATAATATCAAAAACGATCCGGCAGAAACAACTAATGTTTATGCCGAACATCCGGAAGTGGTTGATAAGTTGCGAAATATTCTGAACGGATATATTCGTAACGGGCGCAGCACCCCCGGCAAACCGCAAAAAAATAGTTGAGAGTTGAGAGAACCGTACCCCAAACCCTTGCAGCGGTTGAAAACCCTGCAAGCGGTTGAGAAAGAACCTGCCACAGACCAAACCACTGCAAGGGTTGAAAACCGCTTGCAGGGTCTGAAACCGCTGCAAGGGTTGCAAACCGCTTGCAGGGTCTGAAACCACTGCAAGGGTTGCAAAAAAAGGGCAATATACAGTTGATATCGCCCTTTTGCGGTACGTGTTATACGTAAAAAATTTCTCAAGCCGTTTATTCCGCAGCGGCAGTCTCGACTGGCTTTTCCTCTGCGGGAGCAGCAACCGGTTCCTCTGTGGGAACATCCTCTTTTATTGAGGTTTCTTCGGTAGCAACGGGTTCTGTAACAACAGCCTCAACAACTTCTTCCGCTTCCTTCTCCGGAGCGGTCAGAGCGGCAAGTTCTGCGGCGGCGGCTGCGTCGGCAGCGGCACGAGCGTCGGCTTCTTCTTTGGCTTTGGCGGCTTTTTCGGCAGCAATGTCTGCACGTTTTTGAGCAAGCACAGCGGCTTTAGCCTTGTTAATTTCTTTCTCTGCTTCGAGAAGAGTCTTGTCGGACGTCCGTTTCTTTGTACGTTCATCGTCTTTGACTTTTTGTAAGGACAATTTTTTCCTTTCAAGCCACTCTTCAAATTTCTTTTCTGCTGTAGCCTCGTCGAAAGCGCCTTTTTTAACGCCGCCAAGGATGTGGTTTTTAAGCAGTACACCGTCGCGTGAGAGAACCATACGCGCGGTATCGGTGGGTTTTGCGCCCACCTGCAGCCAATACAAAGCCCTCTCGAAATTCAAATCTATTGTAGCAGGATTAGTGTTCGGATTATAAGAACCTATCCTTTCAATAAACTTTCCATCTCGTGGATCCCTGCTGTCCGCAACTACGACCTGATAAAAGGCGTAACCTTTACGGCCGAATCTTTGCAATCTGATTTTTGTTGCCATGTTTGAATACTTAAATTAAACTTTGTTTTTAGTTTTTGAGGGCGCAAAGGTACGGTTTTTTTTCGGAATAACGAAATTTTTTGAGCGTTTTTTTTATTTTGACAATATTTTTGTGTACTTTTGCACTTTAAAATATAAAGTGATTACAATACTATGACCTCATCTTATTGGCAGGAATACATTGAAACTATGGAGCGTAGCGACCTGACTAAGCTACAAACGGATGGTTTGCGCAGTACTGTTGCGCAGGCTTCGAAATCGGACTTTTATAAAAAGGTTTTTACCGAAAAAGGCATTACACCTTCAGTAATCAACTCGCTCGAAGACATCAGTTCTTTGCCGTTTACGACAAAAGACGACCTTCGCGAGTATTATCCGTTCGGTTTTGCGGCAATACCGCTTCAACAGTGCGTCAGAGTACACTCTTCGAGCGGTACGACTGGTAATCCGACAGTCGTACTGCACTCTCAAAAAGATATCGAAGAGTGGTCGGAGCAGGTTGCACGATGTATGTATATGGTAGGGCTGCGAAATACCGATATCTTTCAGAACACTTCGGGATATGGAATGTTTACCGGCGGATTGGGATTTCAGTACGGAGCCGAAAGGCTTGGTGCTCTGACTGTTCCGGCAGCGGCGGGCAATTCCAAAAGGCAAATAAAGTTTATTATTGATTTCGGTGTAACGGCGTTGCATATCATTCCGAGTTATGCGATGCGCCTCGCCGAAGTTTTTCAGGAGATGAATATTGACCCGCGTAAAGATACACGACTGCAAACTATTTGTATCGGTGCCGAGCCGCATTCCGAAGAGCAGCGACGCCGAATTGAAAATCTGCTTGGCGTTAAAGCTTATAACTGTTTCGGGATGTCGGAGATGAACGGTCCGGGTGTCGCTTTCGAATGTCGGCAACAGAACGGTCTGCATATCTGGGAAGATTATGTTATCCCCGAAATCATTGATCCGGTAACGTTACAGCCCGTTAGAGAAGGTGAAATCGGCGAATTAGTGCTTACAACTCTCAAACGCGAGGCTATGCCTCTCATCCGCTACCGGACGCACGACCTGACACGTTTCCTGTCGGGAGAATGCCCTTGCGGACGCACTCATCGGCGCATAGACCGTTTCAAAGGTCGCAGCGACGATATGATTATTCTTAAAGGAGTAAATATCTTTCCCGTACAGATCGAGAAAATCCTGTTGGGCTTCAAAGAACTCGGCGGTAACTATCTCATCACCATAGAAACGGTCGGTAACAATGATGAAATGCTCATCGAAGTAGAGCTAAGCGATTTGTTTACAGATGATTACAGCGTTTTGGAACGTCTCAACAAGTCAATCGTCAGGCTACTGAAAGACGAATTGCTGATAACGCCTCGCGTCAAGATAGTATCCAAAGGCTCATTGCCCGTTTCCGAAGGCAAAGCGGTAAGAGTCAAAGACCTTCGCAAATAAATTAAAAATTAAGAATTAAAAATTAAAAGTCAAGAAGATGACAATCAATCAGATTTCGATTTTTGTAGAGAACAAATACGGCAAACTGTGCGAGATATTAGCTTTGCTCGCAAAAGAAAACATCCATATCATTGCCGCGACCGTTGCCGATACGTCGGAATACGGCATCTTACGCCTTATCGTCAACGAATCGGACAAGGCGTATAAATTGCTGAAAGCCAATAATGTAAGCGTCAACCTTACGGATGTTCTTGCCATTTCGACCGACCGAACGGCAGGTAGTTTTGCCCGCACGCTGTCGCTTTTCACACATTCGGGGTTAAGCATCGAATATATGTACTGCTTTTCGCTCAAAGACAAGTCTATTCTCATCCTGAGGACAAACAATCGCGAAACAGCCCGCGAGGTTATCCGTCGCAACGACCTCGATTATATTACCGAAAACGATTTGGTATCGTTTGCCGGATAGCGGGCTTTATGTGAGTTGTTTCTTGTTCTTTTTGTGCTGATTATCAATGCTGTAAAAGATATACAACTTCAAGCCCATGAAGAATATATAATATACCGAAAAGGCAATCAGGATAGTATGTTTGTGGTTGATTGCCGTATAAAAATATACGAAAACCATCGCAAACGAAATCATCATCTGCACAACATTAAACAGCATAAGACGTGCCAGCGCCTTGCTTGGATGTATCTTCTGCTTGCCGAACCGAGCGAGAATATACAACAAGATATAACCCATCAACATAAAGTAAACGGGTATAACAAGCAGTAAATGAGTATAATACTGCGGCATTACAAAGCATATAAACGCTATTTCGACGATGCCGAACAGTAATATTCCCCATAACACAAGGCGTTGCGTCTGTTTTTTGCGATAAACCTTATCCATAACGTTAAAGTTTCATAGCGACACTATCCTGAGAACGTTAATCAGGTCAGGGTCAATAGGTTTATCGTTTTTAATGGCTTTGACAAACGGCACAAAAACAATCTTGTCGTTTACGATACCTATCATCACATTTCGCTGGTCTTCGAGCAACGCTTCGATAGCGGCAACGCCCATACGGGTAGCGAGGATACGGTCTTGTGCCGACGGCGAGCCGCCACGTTGCAGGTGTCCGAGTATCGACACACGGACGTCAACAAACTGCGGATATTCTTTTTTAACCCTCTCGGCAACGCCCATAGCCCCGCCTGTTACTTCGCTTTCGGCGACAAGTACTATGCTGCTGTTCTTCGACTTGCGGAAGCCCGTCTCAATCATCTCTGCTAACTGGTCTTTACGGAGTGAAATTTCGGGAATGATAGCCGCTTCCGAGCCTGAAGCGATAGCGCCGTTGAGCGCTAAAAAGCCGGCGTCGCGACCCATTACTTCAATGAAAAACAGTCTGTCGTGAGACGATGCCGTGTCGCGGATTTTGTCAACACATTCTACTATCGTGTTGAGTGCCGTATCGTAGCCTATTGTCGTATCGGTGCCGTAGAGGTCGTTGTCGATAGTGCCGGGCAAGCCTACGATGGGAATGTTGAAACGCTGCGCAAAACTGCGGGCGCCGGTAAGACTGCCGTCACCGCCGATAACAACTAATGCGTCTATCCCATGCGCCTGCATGTTGTCGTATGCTTTTTGCTGTCCTTCGGGCGTCTTAAACTCCTCACTGCGAGCCGTTTTGAGGATAGTCCCTCCGCGCTGAATGATATTACTGACATTCTGCGTTTTGAAGTCTTCTATTTCATTGGCTATAAGCCCTTTATATCCGCGATAGATACCTTTCACGGACATTCCGTTAGCGATAGCCGCACGTGTTACGGAGCGTATGGCCGCGTTCATTCCGGGTGCATCTCCTCCCGAAGTAAGCACCCCGACGGTTTTTATTTCGCACATACTCATTTAACAAAATCGGCAGCAAACAGATAATCTGCGCTTTTCTTGACGTCTTCTTTCGGAGTTGTGTCGTAACTTTCCACTTCAACAAACCAGTCTTTAATACCGGCAGCGTTAGCCTGTTCAAAAATTGCTTTGAAATCAACGAAGTTAGCGGCACCGATAGTTTTTTCGTCCTTGATATGAAGCAGTTTGATACGGTCTTGGTATTTCTTCATATATTCAACAGGGTCGTATCCGCCTTTTTTAATCCAGAAAACGTCGAGTTGGAAGCAGAAATGGAGTGGGCTTGTGCTTTCGACCATATAGTCGAAAACCGGTTTGCCGTCAATTTTGTTGTTAAATTCGTGGTCGTGGTTGTGATAGCCGAGTTTCATGCTTTTGCCTGCTACTACGAGTGCTATTTCGTTGAAATAGTCGGCAAAAAGTTTCACATTGTCGAGTGTAGCGTTATCGCCGTAAATTTGAACGGGGGTAGAAGGCATTATCATGTACTTCATACCTGCGTCATTATGGGCGTCGGCGGCTTTGTCCCACCAAGCCATGTCGGCGCTATGGTCGTCGGTACGGTTTTTGCCGAGATGCGAACTGACTAACTTCATTCCGAGGTCGTCAACCATTTTTTTGAACTCTGTCGGAGCTAATCCGTAGAATTTGCCGTCGCTGTATCCTGCCGGTTCGAGGTTTGTATAGCCCATTTTGGCGACAGCTTCCAGTACTTTTTTGATGCCGTCGTCTTTAACCATGTCGCGTAGCGAGTACAGTTGTAATCCGAGTTTCTTTTTCGGTCCACCGCATGATGTAATGATATGGGGCGCAATTACGCCTCCTGCGATAGCCAGAGATGCTTTTTTGATAAAATCACGTCTACTTTGCATAATAAAATTCATTGTTTTGTTAATAATAATTTGATATAAAACCGCGCAAAAATAATGTTTTTTTTTGAATAAAAAAATTTTTCAGGATTTTTTTTGTTTTTTTTGATGTACAACGCAAGAAAAGTTATGTGAGAAACGATTTCCTACAATTGTCTGCTACATTTAGACGAGGTGATTTAATGGGATGTATCTTGTGATAACTTCCCTATATTTCTCCGGTTTTGGGAATGAGATGGATTAAAAAGCGTTGATTACGACTTTCTATTGGCTCACGCATTGAGCCGCCTGTGCCGCTGCCCGAAATAAGCACTTCGCAGTTTTCACCGAAATTAATGCCTGAATTTTGCCAAAAACGGTTTAATGCCAATGCCCGCGCATAACTTAATTCGTAGTTATACAGGTAATTGTCTCTACTCGCTTGTCCTTCAATAATCAGTAAGTATTGTATATTCGATGTTGTTCGTGTGATGCTGTCTATCTGTGTCTTGATTGCTTGTCCGGCCTGCTTAAGTCGTTGTCGCGTGTTTTGGTCAATAGTATTCATCCTTGATTGACCTATCGGAAAATTGACTTGAATTTTTAATACATGCTTTTTGTGCTCGGCATTGTAGGCAAAATAAGTACTGTCAATATTGTTGAGCGACGTTTTGATTTCTTCCATTTTCTCAAATTCTTCGAGTTTAACTACCATGGTGTCGATTGTGACTCTCAACGAGTCAATTTGTTGCGTTAGATTTTTATTCTCCGTTGATAATTGCGCCTGCTCACTGATTTTATTGTGCAGCAATACAATTACCAGCACAAAAAGCACCATCATGACGAAAAACAGCGAAGTCATCAAGTCGCTGTAACTTGTCCAGAAAAAGGATTCTTTTTTGTTTTTGCTCATTGTCGTGACTATGATTTTATTGTGATTATTTTGATTGTTGTGATTATTATTTGAAATTCAATAACATTTTTACTAAATCTATACCTGCAAAAGCCAAAATCACGATGCCCAATATCGTACAAACGACATT
>JAITHS010000059.1 GCA_031279875.1 Tannerella sp. | reverse complement strand
TCATAAGTGATGACGATTTTCGTTACGCCGCCCTGAAAGGTTACGTTTACCTGTCCCTTTTTGTCTGTCGGCGAGTAGTAACTTCCCTTGATCGACGTCGTCGAGTTACCTGTAATCCGATGATGCGCGGCCGACGCGCTGCTTACATACGACAGCGTCGGTACGACATTGCTGCCTGCGCACTGCCCTATTACGCTCACCTTTTCATAACATCCCGACCATCCGTCGAGGTCACAGACCGTAAATTCGGGACGCACGGGCGTATTGAACTCTATCGTTACCTCCACTTTGCCGGTGGCATTACCGCCGCGTCGCTGCAAATAGAGCGAACCGGAAAACGGACTGTTAGTAACGGAAGGATAGTTTGACGGACGGTTGGTGTTGGTGTACACAACCGACGTGCCGACCACCTCGATGCCGTTCCCCAGATTTCGGGCGCCTTTTGCTGACGTGCCGGAGTTTGCCCGCGTCCACTGCGACCAGTCGAAAGTCTTTACGCCGCTGAACTCCACTACGCCGGCGCAGCCTTTGTTGTTGGGTTTGCAGGCAAAAGTGATGTAGGTAATATTGTCGGAAAAGGTGTATGTACACTGTTGCTCGCCATCAACAAAGCTCATCGGCACTACGGCGGTGTATTGTCCGTTGGGAACGAGTTTGGCAGGGTCGTCGGCTACTATCATGTAAACATCGTAACCGGATTTCAGAAGATTATACAGCTCACTCATGCCTGTGGCGGCGCCAAGCCTGTGGCCGGTGTAATCCTGCGCCCCTACGAGCATCTTGACAGGCCGGTCGTCTTTCGTTACTTTATTTACCATCCATATACGCTTGAACATAGTGCTAAAATCGCCGCATCCGCCGGGCGTAGTAATGTTGTACACGCCTGTTGTGTTGTTATCGCCCCACACAATGGCTTCTTTGTCATTTTCCAAAGCGCCCGGATTGGCATTAGTTCCGAGTTTTTCGCCTGCCACGCCCATGTGCAGAAGGCTGCCCGTTTGGGTCGAATGGCTCTGGCGATTGTTGAGCGCAGCGTCGTCGTCGCGGATAACGGCAGCGATGCGGTTGTAATACGTTACCCATGATCCTGTGCCGGAATGTCCGTTCCAGAAAGAAGTGCCGTTCGAGAACAGGTAGTCGAACCGCTTCGTAGCCGTATCATCCGGCCGCAGCGTGATGCCGTACTTAATAGCCAGATAGGATTCTATTTGCCGCAGGGAAGCGGAGCTTAACGCATCGTCGTACATGATGACTTCCGAAACAACGCCGCGTACCGAGCGGTCGTGACCATATCCTGTTCCGATCATGGAAGGAATGTTCAAACCGGAGGTACCATTCTGGATGACATTGTTTTTTGTGTCCTCTTTTCCGTTAAAGCGCCATTTGACGTCTATTTTAGAATTATTTGCCGTGCCTTGACTGTAGATATGATAACCCAGTATGGCCGTAGAGCCGGCGTCATACAAATGCTGGGTGCCGCTACTGTTGTTATCGCCTGTTTCCCAGTTGGTACGAAACCGTCCGACAACATTATTGCCGGACTTGTGTACGGCATAACCCGGCCCCCTGTAACTTTCGGATGCCAGATCACTGGCAGGGTAAGTTCGGGCAAACATCATGATATTGAACCAGTCGTTGTCTCCAAAGTCGTTATTCACAACAAAGAATGCCGAATGTTTTCTGTTTGTCGGAAAGGTGGAAGTCCAGACGCCACTTCCGTTGCTCAGATAGGCCGAAGCTGATGTTGATCCCCAGAAACGCAGGGCGGGATGGTAGTTGGTCATGGGGTTGTTCTGCTGGTAAACCGGTTCGTAGTGGTTGGACGTCGAACTTGTGCCTCCCGCTGCCGCATAAGAATATGTATGATTGCGTACCATGTCTTTCCATGAAGATACACCGGTAAGCGTTCCGTTATTGGCATCGGGATAATTGGCTACTTTGGGATTGGTGATGGCTAACTGCTCGCCGACAATCGACAGGGGGCCATCGGCACGCAACCACATTTTCAGGCCGGACGTGATGCCTCCCGGCGCATTGCCGACGCCATCATAATAACCCGCAAAATCAATGTATTTATAGTCATTAGTCAGTTCTATGGTTACCACGCCGTTGGGATTAACGGGATAAATAGCCGTTTCAGACGGAGTAAAAGAGGTGTTTTTCGACACAAGACAGTAGGCATGGGTGATACCGCCCGTCAGTTTTACGGTGATGGCGCCCGTACCTGTCAGCTGTGCCTTGCATTTCAGACCCGAACGGTAGTTAATTCCCGTGGGAGCAGTCAGAGTACCATTCACAAAAGATTGGTTGGTGGGATGGACGTATGTGCTGACAAGAGGGTCGGCAGTGCCGTAGCCGAACATCACGTATTCGCCGTTGAGCAGCTCTCCTGTGGTGTTGTTTTTGTTGATCGACGCCAGACTGTTTCCCACGAATACGGAAAAAGTGGAACCGGTCATCGACGTTGACTGTTTCTGATAAAGTCCCATAGCATTGTCGCGTGCGATGCCGAAAATAATATTGTTGTAACCATTGTTGGCTGTTCTGTTCCATACGGGTACTCCTGACGAATTGACATAATCTCCGGCATTGTCATGCAGTGTAAAACCGTATTTTATGGCGAGGTAGGAGTGAATTTTTTGCAGGTCGCCGCCGTCTATCGTACTGTTTCCGTTTTTGGAAAGCAGGATGACTTCCATGATTTCTCCGAAATAGGGAAAAAAAGTATTTATTCCGCCCTGCCCCAGCTGCACACGCGAGTTGGAGGTATGCCACTGCCAGTTGGATCCGCGACCGCGACGGTCGGCGCCGCCGTTGGCGCTTCCGCTTCCATCCCAGTAAGGACTCTTTCGCCCATTCAGATGTATGGAGGCTATATCGCCCGAACCGGTACTGCCGTTATTGGGTGAAATCCACGAAATAATGCCTTCTTTCATGTCGGAAGTATTAAATCCGTTGTTGTCGTCAGAACCCGTATTGTGCTGACCGTTTGTATTGCTTGATGTTCCGTAAGAGACCCTCACTCTTCGCTGGTTTCCATAAGCGGCATTAGAGTTTTGTCCCGTCCAGAACAGTCCGGTACCGGGATTGCCATAATCGGTTCCCCAACCGTCGCTTGGTACGAATTTGATAATTGTCGTGGAATAAAGCCGGTTATCCAGGTTCGTAGGCTTGCTGACGGCAAACAGATAGTATGACCGGCCTGTGCTCGGCTGGAAATTGTCATACTGCAACGTCTTGAGTCTGTCGCCGTTTGTGCCGTCCCAATAGAGCGAAGGCTGATAGTTGTAGGCGCCCGGACTTTTTAACGTCGGCACAGCCTCCGACCCGCGCCTCACAAAGTTTCGGTTGTTGCCCGATTTGTCATTCCATGTCGTAATATTTGCGCCGTTGCCGGGGAGGGTGGATTGTACCTCGTCGGCTTTGAGCCAAATCTCAGTGGAATAAACGTTACTACTCACTCCGCCGGGCGTTTGAGCCGACAGAGGCGTTCCATAAATGGCAAGCAGACATGCTGCGAGCATAATTGTCCTGATCGGACGGGTCGTTTTGCTCTCACACGAAACGACCGTTTCATTTTCATTGCTAAACATGTTTTTTTAAATTTATCTGAAAAAAATCGCCGCAAAGATACAATATTTTTTTTTAATATCAAAATATTTTTAAAATTTTCAAAAAAAAGAGTACCTTTGCCGACAAATTTTTATCACTATGAAGAATATAATATACTTGATTCTTGTTTTAATGCTAAACATGAACGTTTCAGCGCAAGTCGCTGGGGTTAAAACAGTAAGCAGTACTGTTGCCGAAGCACAGTTGAGCGACGGCTCTAAAATTGTTTTTGATTTTTACGGCGACAACATCGTTCGTCTGTTTTGCGACAAAAAAGGAGGAGCCGTGCGCAATCCCGAAGCGTCGCCTGAGGCTGTTATTCTTGATGATGACGCTCGCCGTCAGGTCGAAGATATTAAGGTATCGGTAAAAGATGATGAATTTATTATCGCTTCGCAAAAAATTGCCGTCATTTTAAATAAAAAGACTTCTCTGTTTAAAATTATCGACAAAAAGACCGAACGAACGGTCATAGAACTGTCGAATCCGGTTGAGTATGACCCTGCACGAACGTCGGTATTTTTGACGGCATCGGAAGACGAATATTTCTACGGCGGAGGAGTTCAAAACGGGCGGTTCTCGCATCGGGGTGCCGTCATAGCAATTGAAAATCAGAACAGTTGGACTGACAGAGGTGTTGCTTCGCCTTGCCCATTTTACTGGTCAACGGCAGGCTACGGACTGATGTGGCACACTTTCAAGAAGGGAAAATATGATTTTTGTGCAAGCGACAAAAACATCGTTCAACTATATCACGAGACCGATTACCTTGATATTTTTATAATGGTAAACGATGGCGCTGCGGCGTTGTTGAACGATTATTATCAACTTACCGGCGCGCCTGCCTTGCTGCCCAAATTTGCTTTCTATGAGGGGCATCTTAACGCTTATAACCGCGATTATTGGAAAGAAGACACTATCGGAGTACGCTTTGAAGACGGGAAATTCTACCGCGAGAGCCAAAAAGACAACGGCGGCGTGAAAGAATCGCTTAACGGAGAAAACAATAACTATATGTTTTCGGCGCGGGCTGTAATCGACCGCTATCTCAACAACGACATGCCGCTCGGATGGCTGCTGCCAAACGACGGATACGGCGCAGGATACGGTCAAACGACGACTTTGGACGGCAATATCGCCAACCTCCGCTCGCTGACCGATTATGCTCATTCCAAAGGCGTTGAGATAGGTCTTTGGACGCAGTCCGACCTTCATCCCAAAGAAGGCGTAGAGGCTCTGTTGCAGCGCGATTTGGTGAAGGAAGTGCGCGACGCAGGTGTGCGGGTGCTTAAAACCGACGTCGCATGGGTCGGCGCAGGATATTCTTTCGGACTGCACGGCATCAGCGACGCGGCAAACATTTTAACCGCAAACGGCTCCGACGCCCGTCCGTTTATCATCACGCTCGACGGATGGGCTGGTACTCAACGATATGCGGCAGTATGGACAGGCGACCAGACAGGCGGCGTTTGGGAATACATCCGCTTTCATATCCCAACATACATCGGAGCCGGGCTGTCGGGCATTCCTTACATCACTTCCGACATGGACGGTATCTTCGGCGGTAAAAATCCGATAGTCAATATGCGTGATTTTCAGTGGAAAACGTTTACGCCGCTGCAACTCAACATGGACGGCTGGGGGCAAAACGCCAAATATCCGCAGGCGCTCGGCGAACCTGCCGCGTCTGTCAACCGCTCGTATCTGAAACTCAAATCAATGCTTACGCCTTATACTTACAGCATTGCAAAGGAAGCGACCGACGGGTTGCCGATGATAAGACCGATGTTTCTATCGGAACGTTCCGAATATACTCTCGGAAAAGCTACTCGGTATCAGTTTATGTATGGCCCGTGGTTTCTCGTTGCGCCTGTTTATAAGGCTCTTAAAGCCGATGATAAAGGTAATGACATACGCAATGGGATATATTTGCCCGAAGGAGAATGGATTGATTATTTTACAGGAGATAAATATCAAGGCGGATGCGTGATTAACAGTTTTGATGCGCCGTTTTGGAAACTGCCCGTATTTGTTCGCAACGGCGCAATAATACCGCTTGCAAATCCGAACAATACCGTGTCCGAAATAGACGCTCATCGACGTTGTTATGAGATTTATCCTCACTTGCAGAGCTCGTTTACCGAATATGACGACGACGGTAAAACGGAATCCTACCGTCGTGGTCAAGGTGTAACGACATTGATTGAGGCTGCCCTTGATGTGCGTAATAATCTGATAGTTACCGTTCATCCTTCCGTCGGAGATTTTGACGGTTTTGTGAAAAACAAATCTACAGAGTTCCTTATCAACGTATCGGCGGCTCCCAAGAAAGTTACGGCTACCGCAGGGCGAAAAAAAGTGCGGCTACGTAAGGCTTTGTCGCTGCAAGATTATGAAAATCAGACTGATGCGTATTATTATGACGCTCAACCAAATATTAATCGCTTTTCGACTTCCGGCAGCGATGCGGAAAAAGTCGCCGTTATTAAAAATCCTGTGCTGATGATAAAAGTCGGTGAAACGAATGTTGCCGATAATGAAGTTGTTGTCAGCTGCACAGGCGTTTCTGCCTGCGGTATCGGCAGCATGACCGCAAATAAAAACGTTTCTGCTCATGACAACGCTTCCGTTAAAGACGCTTCCGTTAAAGACGCAAACGCCGAAGCATATCGCCTCACGCCGTCGTGGACAGCGGTCGATGATGCTCAATATTACGAAATAGAGTTTAACGGCATGATTTACACCACTATACGCGACACCGCGCTATTGTTTGAAGACCTGACGCCTGAAACCGATTATACTTTTAAACTCCGGTCTGTCGGCAAAAACGGCGTTTCGGAATGGACGCAAATAGCGGCGCGAACAAAAAATAACCCGTTAGAGTTTGCCGTTCAGGGTATTACGGGCGAAACGACTTGCGAAAATCAGGGACGGACGCTGTCGTTGCTGTTTGATTTTGAAGAAGGCGAAATATGGCACACGAGATATAACCTTAACGCTATTCCTTTTGATCTTGTAATAGACTTAAAATCAATTATTAACCTCGATAAATTTCATTATATCCCGCGCGAAAATGCAGGCAACGGCAATATCCTCAAAGGCACGGTAAGTTACGGTTTCGACAAAAATACATGGATAGACGCGGGCGCTTTCGAGTGGCAACGCAACAATGAACCCAAAGTGTTTTCTTTTCCCGACCATCCGCAGGCTCGCTATATCAAAATGACTGTTACCGAAGGCGTCGGCAATTTCGGCTCCGGCAGGGAATTGTACGTCTTTAAGGTTCCGGGTTCGGAATCTTTGCTCGCCGGCGATATCAACAACGACGGTAAAATCGATGACAATGACCTGATGTCATACATTAATTATATGGGACTGCGTAAAGGCGACGCCGATTTCGACGGCTATATCGGTAACGGAGACCTCAATCGCAACAACCTCATCGATGCCTACGACGTATCAGCCGTTGCAACAGCACTTGACGGCGGTATCCGTTTCCGACGACCCGACACGATACAAGGTAACATCACTCTGACTGCCGCCAAACAGGTCTATAAAGCGGGCGAAACGGTCGAAATACGCGTCTCCGGAACCGACCTCAACGCCGTTAACGCTTTCGGTTTCGCACTGCCCTACTCTACCGCCGATTACGAATACATCGGCACCGAAACGCTGAATATCAAAGAGATGGACAACCTGACCAAAGACCGCTTACACACCAACGGCGACAAAGCGCTATACCCAACCTTTGTTAACCGCGGCAACCGCGAAACCCTCACCGGCACATCCGACCTGCTGCTAATACGCTTCAAAGCCCGCCGCAACCTGAAATTCAACCTCAAAGCAACAGATATTATGTTGATAGATAAGA
>JAITHS010000328.1 GCA_031279875.1 Tannerella sp. | reverse complement strand
GGTTGTCTCATATTAGGCGGCAGCAATAAAAACAACGCAAAAATATCTTTCATTGCCGACGACGCCGCTCGCAAGGTCGATGTGCTTTATGACGGCAAACTTTTTACGTCTTATATCTATCCCGACGACCTCGAAAAGCCGGTACTATATCCGCTATTTACGGCTAACGGGACGGATGTTACACGTGGCTTTCCGCGTAATCCGCGTGCGGGCGAACGTATCGACCACCCGCATCACGTTGGACTGTGGCTCAGTTTCGGCGACGTCAACGGACTGGATTTCTGGAACAACTCCTACGCTATCCCCGACGATAAAAAATCGTCCTACGGCTCCATACGACACAAAAAAGTTGTCAAAGCAAAAAACGGAGAACTGCAAGTAGAATGCGATTGGGTTGATTATCAAAATAATATCCTACTTATCGAAACTACGACATTCAAATTCAGCGGGTCGGGCAACATCCGTATCATCGACCGCACTACAACGCTTACGGCACAGCAGGATACGGTCGTTTTTACCGACAATAAGGAAGGTTTTATCGCCATCCGCGTTGACCGCGCTTTTGAAGAGCCGTCAAACAAGCCGGAAGTGTTTCTCGACGCCGCCGGCAACAAAACCGATGTGCCGATAATGAACAACGAGGGCGTCAACGGCGTATATCGCAACAGCAACGGTGCAGAATACGAAAAAGGCGTTTGGGGAAAACCGGCCGGATGGGTCAGTTTGTCGGCAAACAAAAACGGCGAGCAAATAACCCTCGCTATCATCGACCACAAAAATAACCCCGGCTATCCCGCTCACTCGCACGCTCGCGGCTACGGACTTTTCTCGACCAACAATCTGGGTAACAAGGTTTTCGACCCTTCTGCATCAGAGTTCAAATTATCACTCAAACGCGGAAAAAAAGCAGTATTCCGGCATCGTATCATAGTCAAAACCAACGGTTTCGCTACCGATGAGGAATTAAACCAATTGTCAAAAATAAAATAATGATAACCAAAGAGTTAATAAATCCGCGCAGTATTGTCGTAGTCGGAGGGTCAAACAAAACGTCAAAGCCGGGCGGTAACTGTATCCGCAATCTGCTTAACGGCAAATATGCGGGAAAACTATATGCCGTTAATGCCAAAGAAACAGAAGTTCAGGGAGTTAAATGCTATAAAAATGTAACCGACATACCGCAAACCGACATGGCAATAATTTCCATACCGGCAACGGCATGTCTTGAAGCTGTGAAAACGCTTGCCGAAGAAAAAGGCGTTAAGGCTTTCATCATGTTTACGGCAGGTTTCGGAGAATCAAGCGCCGAAGGCGGAAACGTTGAACATCAGATAGTTGAGATCATTAATAACGCCAACGCAAGCCTTATCGGACCAAACTGTATCGGCATGTTAAACCGCTATCATCACAGCCTTTTTACACTTCCCATACCCGAAATCGACCCGCTCGGAGTAGATATGATTTCGAGCAGCGGCGGTACAGCTCTTTTTCTCATCGAATCGGCTATCAAGATGGGACTGCGCTTCAACTCGGTATGGTCGATAGGCAATGCCGCCCAAATCGGAGTTGAAGACGTGCTTGAATATATGGATGCAAATTTCAATCCCGAAACCGATTCACGTATCAAACTGCTTTATATCGAGAGCATTAAAGATCCCGACAAACTGCTCGACATTACTACTTCGCTGATACGGAAAGGATGTCGGATAGCAGCCATTAAATCAGGGACTTGCGATTCAGGTATGCGGGCAGCGTCGTCGCATACCGGTGCTATGGCTAATTCCGATTTGGCTGTCGAGGCGCTCTTCCGCAAAGCCGGTATAGTAAGATGTTACAGCCGCGAAGAACTTGCTACTCTCGGCGCCGTTTTTACGCTTAAAGAACTGAAAGGCAAAAACATAGCCATAGTAACACATGCCGGCGGGCCTGCCGTTATACTGACCGACGCTCTGGCAAAAGGCGGAATGAACATACCCTCGTTAACACATTATCCCGAAGCACAGGAACTTAAAGATACCTTGCTGCCCGGCTCGTCGGTCAGCAACCCTATCGACATACTCGGAACCGGAGAACCGAAACATCTTGCGACAGCAATAGACTTTTGCGACAAACAAATAACCGACATCGACGGTATAGCAGTCATTTTCGGCAGTCCGGGATTGACGCGAGTATATGAAGCTTACGACGTTCTCGACGAAAAGATGAAAACATGCTCAAAACCAATCTTTCCCGTTTTGCCGTCGGTAAGCACGGCTTGGGACGAAACCGACTATTTCGTACACAAAGGACATGTCAATTTCAGCGACGAAGTAGGGCTTGCAAATGCACTGACAAGCATCCTGCGCACGCCTTTTCCGCAAGGCAACAACCTCGAACTGCGCGGCGTTGACATCCCGCTGATAAGGCGCATCATTGACGGCATTCCGGAATCAGGATATATTGAGCCGTGTTATGTGCAGGCTTTGCTTAAAGCGGCCGGAATAAAAGTAGTAGAAGAATTTGTAACGCCACAATGGTCTGACGCAAAAGCTTTTGCCGACAAAACAGGCTATCCCGTTGTGGCAAAAGCAGTCGGGCCGGTTCACAAATCCGACATCGGAGGAGTAGCACTCAACATCCGCTCCGAAGCACATCTCGAAATGGAATTTCGCCGCCTGATGCAACTTCCTGATACACAGGCTGTTATTATACAGCCGATGTTACATGGCATGGAACTTTTTGCCGGAGCCAAATACGAAGACAAGTTCGGACATATCGTTTTATGCGGTTTGGGAGGTATTTTCGTCGAGATTTTCAAAGATGTGGCATCAGGTTTGGCGCCGCTGGCTACCGAAGAAGCGCTGTCGATGATACGCTCACTCAAAGGCTACAAAGTGTTTCAGGGCGCACGCGGTCAGGAAAGCATTGACGAACAGCAGTTTGCGAAAATCATCGTCCACCTGTCGGCGCTGTTAAGATTTGCTACTGAAATTAAAGAGTTGGATATCAACCCGTTATTAGCAACCGAACAAGGTATCATAGCTGTTGATGCACGAATTAGAATACTAAAATAAAACATTATGGAAAATCGTTTTTTAGGATTAATAGAAGAAAGTATGCGTAAATACAAGGCAATGCCGGTGTTTACCGATTATCAGGGCGACACGTTCACTTACGGGGACATGGCTCGCGAAATGGCAAAACTGCACATCCTTTTCAGGAAAGCAGGCGTCGAAAAAGGCGACCGGATAGCAATCATCGGTCGCAACTCCGCCCGCTGGGGGATAAGCCTCTTTGCAACCTTGTCGTATGGCGCCGTCGCAGTGCCGCTACTGCATGATTTTACGACCGAAAACATGCTCAATCTCGTTAATCACTCCGAAGCCAAAATACTGTTTGCGGCTGAAAAAAATCTTGAAGCAGTTGATTTTGAGCAGTTACCGCTTGTCAACTTGGTCATTAGACTTGAAGATTATTCTCCGGCAAAAGGCTCCGAAGACCTTATTGTTACAGTGTTGCATTTAGAAAAAATATTCAAAGAACAATATCCCGACGGCTTTACGTCCGACAAAATCGACTGGCATCACGAACAGCCCGAAGAACTTGCTATCATCAACTACACCTCCGGCACAACAGGCTTTTCAAAAGGCGTCATGCTTCCTTATCGCAGCCTTTGGAGTAATACTCAATATGCTTACGACCGGTTGCCGTTTATTAAAGAAGGCGATAATTTCGTCTGCATCCTGCCGATGGCTCACATGTACGGGCTTGCTTTTGAGGTACTTAACGGCGTCAACAAAGGCTGTCATATCAATTTCCTGCCGCGCCTGCCGTCTCCGAATGTCATTATAGAAACGTTTGCTTCTATCCGACCTACACTCATTATCGCCGTGCCGCTGATTATTGAAAAAATAGTACGGTCAAGAGTTTTTCCGGCTCTTAAAAAATTCCCCGTTAATATACTGATTAAAATGCCGTTAATCAAATCATTGATAAAGAGAAAGATACGCAAACAGTTGGAAGCGGCTTTCGGTGGACGTTTCGAAGAAATAGTAATCGGCGGAGCAGCTATAAACAAAGAAGTAGAAACGTTTCTGCGCTCGATAAGATTCAGATACACAGTAGGTTACGGAATGACGGAATGCGGTCCTCTTTTGGCATACGAACAGTGGGATACATACAAACAAGGCTCGGTAGGCCGTATCGTTGACCGTATCGAAGCGATGATAGATTCTGGACAACCTGATATTCCGGGCGAGATACTTGTTCGCGGAATGAACGTTATGAACGGTTATTACAAGAACCCGGAAGCAACAACGGAAGCCTTTACCGCCGACGGCTGGCTGCGTACCGGCGATCTCGGATATATCGACAGCGACGGTTTTCTTTTCATCTCCGGTCGCAGTAAAACGATGATACTCAGCTCAAACGGTCAGAATATCTATCCCGAAGAAATTGAAAGCGTGCTGAATACGATGCCATATATTGTCGAATCGCTCATCGTATCGCGCGAAGAAGCCGAAAAAATCACTCTGACGGCGATCATCTATCCCGACTATGTACGCAAGAAAAAAGAAAATATCAGCGATGAAAATCTGAACGAAATAATGAGCAACAATATCAAAGAACTGAACAAAAAGATACCCTATTACAGCAAAGTCTCGAACTTTGAACTTCGCAAGTCGGAGTTTGAGAAAACCCCAAAACAGAGTATCAGAAGATTTATGTATAAATAATTACTTATCAAAATATCAAACAAAATGAAACATCTATTTATTTTATTGGCAATTACGATTTCGTCATCCGTATCATCGAAAGGCTGGACAGACTTGTTTAACGGCAAAAATTTCAAAGGTTTTACCCAACTTAACGGACAGGCGCCGTTTACGGTAGAGAACGGCGAAATGGTCGGCACATCAACAACCGGTCAGCCCAACAGTTTTATGGCTACCGACAAACTGTATGGCGACTTTATCCTCGAATTTGACGTCAAATGCAACCCCGACCTCAATTCGGGCGTTCAGTTTCGCAGCCTCAGCGTGCCGGAATACAACAAAGGGCGCGTTCACGGCTATCAGTGCGAGATAGATCCGTCCGACAGAGCTTGGAGCGGCGGCATCTATGACGAAGCAAGACGCGGCTGGCTCGTTACCCTGACCGACAACAAAGCCGGTCAAAAAGCCTACAAACGCGACGACTGGAACCATTATCGCATCGAAGCGCTCGGCGAAATTATCCGTATCTGGGTAAACGGCGTAAATACGTCTAATCTGCTTGACAATGAAACACTTAACGGTTTCATAGCCTTTCAGGTACACAGCAGCGGCGAAGCAAACAAAGGCAAACAAATTCGCTGGAAAAACATCCGTATCAAGACCAAGATCAGCGCTAACGACTTGCTGAAAGGCGACTTGGCACCTGAAATCAACCGCGTCCCCAACACAATATCTGGCGTTGAACAGGCCGCCGGCTGGCGTTTTCTCTTCGACGGCAAATCAACGGCCGGCTGGCGCAGTTCACGCAAAGAGACCTTTCCCGACAAAGGCTGGACGGTTGCCGACGGCGCTCTGACCGTCAATGCCGACGGCACGGCTCAACATGGCGGAGACATCATTACCGAAGAAAAGTTTGACGCTTTTGAGTTGAGCTTTGAGTTTAAAATTACCAAAGGCGCAAACAGCGGACTTAAATACTTTGTCGTTAACGGCTTCGGGCCTGAATACCAGATACTTGACGACGCCAATCACGGCGACGCCAATCAGTTTACCTCCATCGAAGGCAGCCGTCGCTGTGGAGGGCTATACGACCTTATCAAGCCTACAAACGTCCGTTTCAACGGCATAGGACAGTGGAATCATGGCGTCATAAAAGCCTTTCCAAACAACCACATCGAGCATTGGCTCAACGGTTTCAAAACTGTCGAGTACGAGCGTGGCTCGGAAGCGTTTCGCGAACTCGTCAAAAACAGCAAGTTCGTCGGCAAAGAGTACAACGTATCCGTACCTTACGGCGAAATCCCCGAAGGCAACATCCTCCTGCAAGATCACAACGACAACGTATCGTTCAGGAACATTAAGATACGGAAGTTATCACGTTAGGGAAAAACCTTTACCACAAACCCTTGCAGTGGTTTTAAACCCTGCAAGTGGTTTGGGTTAGTATTGTCTAAAATTTACATAGTTTGCATAATTGCATGATGGCTCAATAACTGTCTCAATCTCTTTTCCTGACGTTGGAAGGAAATAATTCCTGTTTTAATTGCCGATACCATGCCAAACTATCTTCCGTCGAAAGATGATTATAATCCCGTATGCTTTGTGGCTTGGAAGTCGTGATAATTTCTTCAAAGGAGACAGTCAAGCATCGACAGCCACGTTTGTCTTTTCCTTATTGTTGTAATTTATTTCAAATCCTTTCATTGTATTTAATAGCATTTATGTGATAATATCTAATATCCGGCTGCAAAGGTAATAGTTTATTTTGGTGTTTGCAAATTTTCGATATTATTTTTGGGAACCTCGTAATTCGTAATTCGTAATTTTTAATTTAAAATTTGTACCTTTGTTTTTTCAAAAAAGTAAAAACATGATTATTACGTTGCGAAAAATGCAGGTCGGCATCATTATTGTTCTGATTATTGGCAC
>JAITHS010000322.1 GCA_031279875.1 Tannerella sp. | reverse complement strand
TTAAGCAAAATTCCGCGTGTAGTTGATATTTTTGCTCATCGGTTACAAATACAGGAACGCATGACACTCCAAATAAAAGACTGTATCCAGCAGACACTCAATCCGTTAGGCGTTATGGTAATCATCGAAGCCCAGCATCTCTGCATGCAAATGCGTGGAGTAGAGAAACAAAACTCCCTCACTACAACATCCGACTTTACAGGCTCGTTCCAACAAGCCAAAACCCGCGAAGAATTTATGAATCTGATAAAGAAAATGTAAAGAAAATCAAGGAATATCTTATGTGAAAATTTTAACAAAAACCGAAGAGAACATAAAATTTCGGAATCGTTTTTTTGTAGGAAGAATACTATGGAGAAAATAAATTATGACTTGCATTTTAACACCGCGTTTACGGATAGCGCTTATGTGGCAAGCGGAAAGATGTATTCGTGTATAAAGAATTATCCCGCTTCTTTTTTATGTCTTTCGGGCATCACAAAAGATAGTCTGTCTCCGTATTGCTTCGTACCTGCCAATGACGTGGTACCACTAATCACTAACCACTAATCACACAATATTTCATACAAACTGCCGTTATATATTGATGTAATTAAAAAATTTATGGAAATATTTTTATCTAAAGCGCTGCAACTGATTTGCAGTTTGTCGATTTTAGTACTTGTACACGAGTTTGGGCACTTCATCTTCGCCCGTCTTTTTAAGGTCAGAGTGGAGAAGTTTTATCTCTTTTTTGACCCGTGGTTCAGTCTGTTTAAGTTTAAACCCAAAAACGGCGAAACGGAATATGGGGTAGGCTGGTTGCCGTTGGGCGGGTACTGCAAAATTTCGGGTATGATAGACGAATCGCTCGACAAGGAAGCGCTCAATCTACCGCCGCAGCCGTGGGAGTTTCGCTCGCAGAAAGCCGGTCCGCGCCTCCTCATTATGACGGCGGGAGTTATTTTCAACTTCATCCTCGCGCTCATAATCTATTCTGCCGTGCTTTTTAACTGGGGTAATACCTACATACCTTTCAGTAACGTTACCTACGGCATGGAATACAGCAACACGTTTAAAAACATCGGCTTTGAAGACGGCGACATCCCCCTCAAAGCCGACAAGAAAACGATAGAAAAGTTCAACGCAGCATGTCTCCGACAAGTTGTTAATGCCAAGACTGTTACCGTTTTGCGCAACGGCAATGAAGTTTCTATTCCTATTCCCGACGATATGATGCAACGCCTCATGCGCGATAAAAAAGGAGAAGGTTTTGCAAGGTATCTTATACCGATGATTATCAGTGAAATAAGTTCCGAAACGGCGAAAGCGGCAGGCCTGCTACCGGGCGACCGCATTACGGCTATCAACGATATTTCGACCCCGACAGCGACCGACGTTGCTGTGGCACTGCAAAATTTTAAGACTACCACTGCACATATTAATATTGTACGCGCGGGCGAGACTTTTGTTTATGACGTGCCTGTTGATACCGCCGGACATATCGGCATCATCTATTCGGCTAACCCTGCCGATTTATACGAAACGGTAACTATTTCCTACAACCTTATCACCTGCATTCCGGCGGGAATCAGGCACGGCATCGAACAGTTGACAGGCTATGTTAAAGATATGAAATACGTCTTTACAAAAGAAGGAGCGCAAAGTCTCGGCGGATTTGGGGCTATCGGTAACATGTTCCCCGCATCGTGGGACTGGCTGCTGTTCTGGGAACGGACGGCGTTTCTGTCTATCATTCTGGCGTTTATGAATATTTTACCGATACCGGCATTAGACGGCGGACATGTACTCTTTCTGCTCTACGAAGTCATTACCCGCCGCAAACCGGGCGACAAGTTCCTCGAACGCGCCCAAATAGTCGGCATGGCTATCCTCATCGCTCTGCTGCTTTATGCTAACGGAAATGATATCTTTAGAATGGTTAGTGGTTAATCACTAATCACTAATCACTAATCACTAACAACTCACCACTATGTTCAAGGCATTAAGTCAACTTGGCGAATATACATTATTAATGAAGAGGGCATTATCGCTTCCCGACAGGTGGAGCATGTTCTTCAAGCAACTTTTCCGCGAGATATACAAACTCGGCGTCGATTCGATATGGATAGTAGTAATCATCTCTATCTTCATCGGCACCGTTATCGCCATTCAGATATCGCTCAACATATCTTCGCCCCTCATACCGAAGTTCACTATCGGCTACACTACACGTGAGATTGTGCTGTTAGAGTTCTCGTCATCTATCATGTGCCTCATCCTGGCGGGAAAAGTAGGCAGCAACATATCATCCGAAATAGGCACTATGCGCGTTACGGAACAGATTGATGCGTTAGAGATGATGGGCGTCAACTCCGCCAACTTCCTGATATTGCCCAAAATTGCCGGTCTGATGTTATTTATCCCCGTTCTTGTTATTTTCAGTATGGTAACCGGCATTGCAGGCGGCATCATCGCAAGTTTTATCAGCAAAGACATGAATCCCGCATCGTTTGAGTTCGGATTACAATTCTATTTCCAACCTTTTTATATATGGTATTCGATCATCAAGTCTGTCGTTTATGCCTTCATAATAGCCTCAATATCATCATATTTCGGTTATACCGTCAAAGGAGGCTCGCTGTTAGTCGGCAAAGCCGCTATGAACTCCGTTGTGATGAGTAGCATAATGATTCTTATGGCAGACGTAATACTTACACACATCATGTTGACGTAGTTATTAGTGGTTAGTGGTTAGTGATTAATTTTAAACAGCAAATATATGAACGAGAAATGATTGAAGTAAAAAAACTGACAAAATCTTTTGAGGGGCGGACAGTCCTCAACGACATAACCGCCGTTTTCGAGACAGGCAAAACAAACCTCATCATCGGACGAAGCGGATCAGGCAAAACCGTATTAGTCAAAAACCTGATAGGGCTTGTTAAACCTGACGCAGGAGAAATACTCTTCGACGGACGTAACCTGCTGACTATGAGCAAAAAAGAAATCCTCGTCCTACGACGTGAGATGGGACTTCTCTTTCAAGGCTCTGCACTTTTCGACAGCATGACGGTACTCGAAAACGTCATGTTCCCGCTCGACATGTTTTCCGACACCACCAAAGCAGAGCGAATCAAACGAGCCATGTTTTGCCTCGAAAGAGTAGAACTCGCCCCCGAAACCTACAACCTCTACCCGTCGGAAATCTCCGGCGGAATGATGAAACGAGCCGCCATAGCGCGTGCTATCGTTCTCGAACCGCGATACCTTTTCTGCGACGAACCTAACTCCGGTCTCGATCCTAAAACTTCTCTTGTCATCGACGAACTAATCCACGACATCACCATAGAATACGCCATCACTACCGTCATCAACACTCACGACATGAACTCCGTTATGAACATCGGCGAAACCATCATCTTCATCTCCGAAGGCGTCAAAGAATGGCAAGGAAGTAAGGAACTCGTCATCAACTCCAGCAACAAAGCACTGTCCGATTTTATCTTTGCTTCAGAGCTTCTCAAAAACGCCAAAAAGTTCGAAATTGAGCAAAACAAAGACGTTGCTAAAACATAAAACATGTAAAAATATGTAAATCCAACCCCCTTTAAACCCAGAATAAGGCGCAAAATACTTAAATAATCTTAAAAACAGGGGAGACGTTTGTTTCCATTTAAAAAAAAAGCAGTATATTTGCAGCCGAAAATATCAATAATATGATTTTTGAGAGATTATTTATTGTAATAACAATATGAATAAAATGAATTATAGAAACAATATGAACATGAAACGAATAGCATTCATCCTGATAACGACAGTGTCGATATTGAGTGCGTGCAGTAATGAGCGTCCTGTCATAGATCCAGATCCGGATGAGGGAGGTAGTCAACTGCCCAAAAACATCTCAATCAAAGTGCATGTTCCCGGCGGCAACGCAAACCCGAGAACATACGCAGATGAGAGCGCTACAAACCTCGAAAACCGCATTGATACACTCTATGTGGATCTCTATCAGGCAGGCGTACTTATCGACCAAAACAAATTTTCCGGCACTGCACTTCAAATTCAAAGTGCAACAAACGACTCCATACTCACGGTAGGTTACGAAGTTGACAATATCTCAACAGGTACACTTACCGCAAAGGTGTTTGCTAATTTCAGAGGTCCGCAGACATCGGTGGACTCAATCCCTTTACCGAAAGGAAATACAACCCCGCCGTTGACGTCATTCTTCATGAGCGGTAAAACAACCCTGGCATCAGGCTCTACGGGAGCCTATCAGGGCGAAGTCCATCTTGAACGTAATGTCGCAAAAGTTCGCGTACTCATGTCCAAGAACAACCCGTCTTTTCCGGCAGACCTCAAAATAGGATACGAAAAAGTTAAGATACAAGTTCTTAACATGCCTAATAGAACGGATACGTTCAGCGTAAAACAAGGCGGCAATAGCAACCAGACGGCAACGTTGGTCGGCGTCACTAATATCAACTTGGCCGAAAGACCGACATCACCGACAGGCATGTTGCACAACGCTCCCGGCTTCGTTCACAACAGCGCATCATCTTCTCCATGGAACAATACCGGAGGCCAAATCGACTCGTTCTATATCTACGAAAATCTGCGTTCAACATATAACACCGGCGATACTACCCGGATCAAACTGACCATCCCGACCATAGCCAACGGAGTAGAGAAATTTGACACATACACCTACGACCTGAACCCGCTTTTAAGCTCTTCAAGCTCTCCAAATCAAATCTACCGTAACACCATCTACACCCTCAACATCAAAGTACAGGGACAGGGCTTGAAGCCTTCAATATCCTTTGACGTACTTCCATGGGACGACGTAAACCTCAGCGGAAGCATACAAGGAACATATCTTACGACCGAATCATCGGAAATAGATTTTAACGACTTAACCGGCGAGGCTACAATAAATTTCTGTACCGACGCGCAGGCTGTGTACTTCGATTTCTCAACCTACAACGCCAATAACCCCAACGCCCAGATAGGTCCCAAAATCGACCCGATAGGCATTGATACAAACGTTATAGATCCGCTTGTGCCTGCCGGCTACAAAGACGGACAAATACTGCTCCAAAATCAACGTTGCGGCAGTTTTAAGTTCAAACTTAAAGACATGGCGACTAATTTCCCCAGCTTCCCCGCAGGAGTAAACTTTAGCGGTACTATCTGCATGAAAGCAGGTAATATAGTCAAATGCTTCTCCTTCCCCGCACGACGTATATATGACGCACATTTCATAGTTGGAGACACACTGTTTGCCGGTGAAGCGTTTACAAATGCTACAGTGTCGACTGGCGCTACAAGTTGGATGCAAGTGTCGCAAGATAGATTATGGACGACCAATCATACAAATGCATATTCAGGTACTGCCCGGTCGATATATCTCCATCTTGATGAAAATCTTGGCACCTCCGTCCGAACAGGAACCATATCATTCATCAATGCTTCGGGAGCAGAGAAAGAAATAAAAATAACTCAACTTCCGGCTATTCCTGTCGGTAGATTCGGTAATCCTACTGCTGCTATCGTGGATACTCCTTTTACAGCGAAACTATATACAGAGCAACTGTATGAATACAAAACAATGCCGTATTATTCGTTGAACGCGGCATCAGCGCCAAATAATAACAGCATTTACAACGGTAGGGGAATGAGTTTCAGCAATATAGATCACTCTAATTATTTCACGTCGCCATACTTCCTGTATTACAACTCTACGTATCAGGCAATGGCTTATTGTGCATACAAGAATCGCGATGCTTCATTCGCCACTCCTTTAGCCAACGATGATATCAAATGGCACCTGCCTTCGCAGTCGGAATTGATGGCGATGTGGATATCGTTTGAGACATACAAGAATTTGTCAACAACTAATTTCTTCTTCCCAAGCGGTACGTATGAAGGCGCTCCTGCCGACGCTTACTGGAGTGCTACAAACAACCCCGCATTTACCGATCAGGCTCAATACATGAACTTCAAATACGGTTCGGTCGGTCATATCTACAAGGCTCAAAAGATGTGGGTAAGATGTGTACGCAGTGCAGAGACCACAAGCGGTACAATGGTTACCGTTATTGCCGGAAATACAACTATTGATTTCACGACCACAGACGCTATGCCCTCTGGTAGCTATACAAGCACAACCAAGAAGCCGAATGGTACCGACAGGCACGAGAACCATATTGAGAACCAGACGCTGTATCACAAACTGCGTGTAGCGAATGCCGACGCAAACGGTATAACATACAACTGGGTTGACGCAGAAGAACACTGTAGGCTACATTACAGCGAAGCGGGCGCCGGAACAGGTACATGGCGACTTCCGACACAGCGCGAATTGCAGGCTATCTGGCTGTTGCAAACGGAAGCGGGTTTTACATCTAATACATCATTCACTCCGTTTGCCGCATACTACTACTGGACAGCAACAAGCTCCTACACATCAGGAGATCCAGACGGCCTTGACGCACACAATCTACCGAAATTTAAGGCACCATTCCATAACGCATGGATGGTATGGATGAGTACCGGACCTGCCGGAGAAGCCGCTAACACACCGCATACGCCCAAGGTCGGCAGCCCATTGGGAGCTCGTGTTCGTTGCGTGTACGAAGTACCGTAGCCAACATTGGAGTAGTTAGTTGACAAGCCACAAGGTCTTGTTTTTATCCGGCGGCAATAAAGCAGACTTGCGAGTCTGCCCCAAAAGAGAATATATTCATTATTCATTATTACAATACTTTTATCGGTCGTTCCAACTCCGATAAAGAAAAAAAGCAGCTATCGTGA
>JAITHS010000321.1 GCA_031279875.1 Tannerella sp. | reverse complement strand
TTTATGCTTCCAACGTTTGTGTGTCCATAGCCACAGAGCGGGGTTGCGGAGGATGGAACGTTCCATCAGGCGGGTGTATTGTTCGGTGATAAAAAATTCGGGAGTAGCGGCAGGCGTATCGGTAATAAGTTGAAAATCAACGACATAATATCCGCGTTTGACTTGCTGCATATCAGCAAAGACGACGGGAACTTTTAGTTTGCGGGCTATTCGTTCGGCTCCCGAAAAAACGGCAGTGTCCTGATTGAGAAACTGCGTCCGGTAATGGATGTTGAGCAGGCTCGGTGACTGGTCGGCAATAAACAGCACCATGTTGGATTCATCGCTTGCATTCATGCGCAGCATAGCGCGAAAAGCGTCATTCTTTTTGATGCAGAAAGAGCCGAAACGGGTTCTGAGATAGATAAACAAGCGGTCGATAGCTTTGTTGGACAGCGGTCGATAGATTCCGTTTATACGGATACGGTTTTCAAAAGTCATGACCATGCTTTCGAGCCATTCCCAGTTGCCGTAATGTCCGAGCATGAGTATGAAGCAGCGGTGTCCTTTGCTTTGCAGGTCGTAGAACACTTCGGGATTGCGTATTGCTGACCGCCTGACGAGTTCTTTTGCGGATATGCCGACAAGTTTGATTGATTCTACTATATAATCGGTAAAATGTCGGTAAAAGCGTCTTTCAAGCGATTGCAAATCAGGCTCTTGCATGTCGGGAAAAGCATTACGCAGATTGATCCTTACGACTTTCTTTCTGTAACGCACCAAATAATAAGCTATTACATACAGCATGTCGGAGATAGCGTATAGTATTTGCATCGGCAGGAACGAAAAAAGTTTTGTTACGGCAAAGATAATAAAATATAAAGTATTCTGTATCATAGTTTTATTCAAAAAATCCGAATATGTCGTTAAAACGTTGAATAGCGTTGTGAGCGAAAGGTATTACCGCCGGTGTTGCTACTTTGAGAGCTTTGGGTATTATGGAAACGATAATCTCTCGTCCTGCCGAAACAGGCTCGCCGTCGATGTGCATAAAACCCTCATGTTCACGTGTTATAATAGCTTCGGAAGTACAAAAAGTTTTAATTTTGCTGTTGAGGTTGATAGTTTTGGTAAAGAGTTGAAAGGCGAGCGGTCCGACGTCGAAATATGTAAACGGAGCGAGCATGATGACATCCATTTGTCCGTCGCAAATATCTGCATGAGGCGCAATATAAGCATTGTTGCCGTATTGCGAAGCGTTGGCACAAGCTATCAGAAAGGCTTTTTCGCGGATTGTTTGGTTGCCGATAGACAGTTCATAGACAGCAGGTTTGTAGTTGAGATATTCGGTAACGATATTTTTAAGATATGTCAACGAGCCGCGTCGTTTGGCTTTGGCAAAGACCTCGCTAACAGTGGCATCGAAGCCTAATCCGCAGGTGCAAAAAAACGGATGCTCGTTAGCTTTACAGGCATCTATAACAGTAATATGCGCATCAAAAATCACGTCAAGCGCCTTACGGACGTCGAAAGGGATGCACAGTTCGCGTGCCAGCCCGTTGCCGGAGCCTTTGGGTATGATGCCAAGCGTTACGTCGGTGTTGAGCAGCGAGCATGCCACTTCATTGACAGTACCGTCGCCACCAACCGCGATGACACACTGCACGCCTTCGTCAACAGCCTTGCGCGTAAGAACCGACGCATGACCGGCATACTCGGTCGTCAATATCTCTACCTCAACGCCACGTGAAACGAGCATTTCACGTATTTTATCCTTAGAGCCGACCCCCGAAACCGGGTTAATAACTGCGCATATTTTGCCTGAGCTTTGAAACATTAGTAACAAATTAATGCCGCAAAAATAAAAAATAATATGCAATAAATACGAATAATTCGGATTTTTTTTTTACTTTTGCATATCCAAAACTATTAACAATTAATATACACTTATTGAATATGAACTTATTACGAGCAAAATTGTCAAAATTTACGGCGCCACAGGAAGCTAAGGAAGCGGGTATTTATCCGTATTTTCGCGAAATTGAGAGCGACCAGGACACGGAAGTTGTTATTGACGGAAAAAAAGTTCTGATGTTTGGCTCTAACGCTTACTTGGGCTTGACAAATCATCCGAAAGTCAAAGAAGCGGCTATAGAAGCTACAAAAAAGTACGGCACAGGATGCGCCGGTTCGCGCTTCCTTAACGGCACGTTAGATATCCATGTACAACTTGAAAAACGTCTTGCCGAGTTTGTAGGCAAAGAAGAAGCAATCACCTTTTCGACAGGTTTTCAGGTCAATGCAGGCGTAATATCCTGTTTGACGGGGCGCGAAGACTATATTCTCTGGGACGAACTCGACCACGCATCTATTATTGCAGGAATGAGACTATCGTTTTCGGAAAAATACAAATATCGGCATAACGATATGGAATCGCTTGAAAAACAGTTACTAAAATGTAATCCCGACAAGGTAAAACTTATCGTTGCCGACGGCGTATTCAGCATGGAAGGCGATGTTGCCAAACTGCCTGAAATAGTGGCTCTTGCAAAGAAATACAACGCTTCGGTGATGATAGATGAGGCGCACGGCATCGGCGTTTTCGGACGTCAGGGACGCGGCACTTGTGAGCATTTCGGCGTTACCAACGACGTTGACCTCATCATGGGGACGTTCAGCAAGTCGTTTGCTTCGCTCGGCGGCTTCATCGCTTCCGACAGCGACACTATCAACTGGCTGCGACACAATGCGCGAACTTATATCTTTTCGGCCAGCATAACGCCCGCTTCCGTTGCCGCCGCCAATGCCGCATTAGACATCATGTTGACGGAACCGGAACGTATCGAAAATCTCTGGAAATTAACTCACTATGCCTTAACGGGTTTTAAAGATATGGGATGTGAAATCGGACATACTTCAACACCTATTATTCCACTCTTTATCAGGGATAACAATCTGACGTTTTTGATTGTGCGCGAGCTGTTTGAGGCAGGAATTTTCGTCAATCCGGTCGTCTCGCCCGCCGTTCCGCCGCAGGATACTCTAATCCGTTTTTCACTTATGGCAACGCATACTTTCAAGCAGTTAGACTATGCCCTCGAAGCTATACGCAACGTGTTCAAAAAATATAATCTTATATGAGGGTGATTAACAAAGAAATACGGATAATACAAAATACGGGCAGTGTGGGTTGTGTCGGCTGTCGAGGTTGCTCAAAAGTACGCAACAAACTCAACAACTACGACTGGCTTAACGACATTGATGAAGCGCAACAAGCAACTGATTTTGTGGAAGTTCAGTTTAAAAATACCCGTAAAGGATATTATGTCAACAAAGACCGGCTACCGCTCAAAAAAGGTGATGTAATAGCCGTAGAATCGTCGCCCGGACACGACATCGGAACAGTATCGATGACAGGTAAACTTGTCCTCTTACAGATGAAAAAAAATCGCTATCGCTTTGATGAAGAACCGAAAAAAGTATATCGTTACGCTCGTCAGAACGACCTTGAAAAATATGAAGAAGCCAAGAACCGCGAACATGATACGATGATAAAATCACGCAAAATAGCTGCCGATTTGGGATTGGAAATGAAAATCGGAGACGTTGAATATCAGGGCGATTGCAACAAAGCGATATTTTATTATATTGCAGATGAGAGAGTTGACTTCCGACAGTTGATAAAAGTGCTGGCGGAGACTTTTCGTGTGCGTATCGAAATGAAGCAGATAGGAGCGCGTCAGGAAGCAGGACGCATCGGCGGTATCGGTTCGTGCGGACGCGAGTTGTGTTGCTCGGCGTGGACAAGCAGTTTCGTGTCGGTTTCTACCGACGCCGCACGGTTTCAGGATATATCAATGAACCCGCTCAAACTTGCCGGACAGTGTGCCAAATTGAAATGCTGCCTCAACTACGAGGTTGACGCCTATCTCGAAGGTATCAAAAAACTGCCGTCACGCAAAATCGAACTACATACCAAAGACCAAACTTATTATCACTTCAAGACAGATGTATTTCGTAAGGAACTGACTTATTCGACCGACAAAAATAATCCCGCTAACCTGATAACTATTAACTCATCACGCGCGTTTGAGGTTATTGAGATGAACAAAAACGGCATCAAGCCGTACTCGCTTACGAGCAACGCCGAAGTTCGCGAAGAGCATCGCAACGGCAAAGACATTCTTGCCGACAATATCTCGCGCTTCGACAGCAAGTCAAGAAGTAGAAACAGATCGAAACAAAAACATGTCAAGCAACATCATGAATAAGCTTACGGCAATGATATCGGGCATGATATGCCTGATGTCATGTGATTCTGCCGTAGTCTTCATGGGCTTTCGACATGTCGTTGACAAATCGTGGAGCGCCGCCGATGAATATACTTTTTTCTTTGATATTACTGATACTTCACGCTCTTACAATATTGCGGCGCTATTGCGCAATACGGATTTATATCCGGCCGACAGCATCACTATCCTCTACCGAATGCAACACGTCAACAATGTTTTTGCCGACACGATAGCAATATGTCTTAAAGATGAATCCGGTAAATGGAAAGGGCGAGGTATCAGCCTTTTTCAAACCGAAACATTTGTTTTGACCAATTATTTTTTTGCCGACACCGGAGCATATACGGTAAGTATCAGCCAGTTAACGTCATTTGGAAACCTGACCGGAGTCGATGAAGTAGGGTTGAGGGTGCGGTCTTTTTAGAGGGTACCGTTAAAAGTCTCTTCCTGTTAAAAATCGTTTGCCTTTTTCCGTAATCAAATATTTTTGATTGGAAGCCGTTGGTTTGTTCGGGTTTGTTTTTTGAATGAAACCAATGACACTCAACGGTTTTAGATAATTTTGTCTAAATGTATCCTTGTGCCTGTATTCAAAAATATCCATTAGTTCGTCGATTGAAAGAGGACTGCCGAGCATTAATAAAATCACAATAATATATTGAAGTTTTTTATTGGGTAACTTGGTCGGTTTTTCTTCCGAACTTGGTCGGTCTTTTGCATCCAACTTGTACGCCTTTGGAAGCTGGACTGTACCCTCAACATCATTATATTGTTGATTATCAATAATATGTGTCTTTTCAGACTTGTGTTCTTTTTCATTCAGACTTGTGCCCTTTTGTTTTAGATACTTGGTCGCTTTTTCAAGCCAACTTAGTGCCAAACCGGATATTTGTTCCTCCCAACTCTTATTGTGAAGTTGTCTGTCAATCTCAATATTTTTTAGAGACTCTGTCAGTTTCGGTCGCCATTTCTCGTCCAATTCCAACCAATCGAACCATTTATCGACATGGTCGGACATTGTATAACGCGCTAATGGAATGATAGTTATGAACATAGGCTCATCAATAAAAACAGGTTTGGCATTTTCCACATAACGAGGCAAGTATTTTTGAGTATTTCGGATACCCGACCCGATTTCGTCAGCCCAACCCAATGCGGTGAAAAATTTACGTATATTCGGATTTTTTGGGTACGGATTGAAGTTGTTCAAATCCATTATACCATGGAAATACGGATTGTTCGGGTTCAGTGTACGGACAGCATCTTCTTCGATGAGAAGTTCTGTAGCCGTACTATCAGTATATTCTCGGTGGCAAATAATATTTCCGACAACTTCCCTAAAAATTTTATCGCGCAAATCAATTCGCCTGTCACCTTCCATATAGAATTTATCGGGCAAATGCCTGTTTATAAATTCTTTCAATTGTAAATAAGTATCAATCAAATTGGTACGCAAAGTAAGCCGGTCGTCCCAACGATCTTTGTTTTTGATACGCACCATTGCTTCCACTTTGTAGGCCGGCAGCAAATTTCGAATAGTTAAATCTGTGCCGAAAATCAATGCTGCCGCCAACGAAAAACCTTCGCGTTGATTTTCGTAATCGTTCCGATACAATACGGCGTCGCGTAACATCTGCATATTATCTACCGTCAGCCAAGGGTGGTCTGCTCGATTGCTGTAAATCAGGTTGCGGGCTTTCTCAAACAGCGTTTCATTCATATCCGACATTTTCAGTCCGGGATAGATATGCGTTTCGGTGTAGATAGTCCGCTTTTGCAAGAATAACCTGCTAATAGCCTGTTGATTGCCGGTTATATTCAAATCTGTTTCGTACTCACGAATGTAAATCCTACCTGCGTGGTCGTGTACTTGCGAACTTGCGGGAACTTGAATGGCAATAACTGTCTTATCCCGATATTGGACAGGTGTCGGATT
>JAITHS010000320.1 GCA_031279875.1 Tannerella sp. | reverse complement strand
GAAATTAACATTTAACATATAACAAATGTCATTGAAAATTATTGTTCTGGCGAAGCAAGTGCCGGATACCCGCAATGTCGGGAAAGATGCTATGAAGGAAGACGGAACGGTTAACCGCGCTGCGCTTCCTGCTATTTTTAATCCAGAGGATCTCAACGCTCTCGAACAGGCGTTATTGCTTAAAGAACGCTTTCCGGGTACTACGGTAACGGTGTTGACGATGGGTCCGGGTCGTGCCGCCGAGATTATCCGTGAAGGGCTGTATCGCGGAGCAGATAACGGTTATCTGCTGACCGACAGGGCTTTCGCGGGCGCCGATACTCTGGCTACCTCTTACGCGCTGGCAACAGCCATCCGCAAGATCGGCTCTTACGATCTCATAATCGGCGGTCGGCAGGCTATTGACGGCGATACGGCGCAAGTCGGTCCGCAGGTAGCGGAAAAATTGGGCTTGACGCAAGTAACTTATGCTGAAGAGATTTTGAAAGTAGAAAACGGCAAGATTACGGTCAAACGCAGCATAACAGGCGGTATCGAAATAGTCGAAGCGCCTATGCCTCTGGTGATTACCGTTAACGGTTCAGCCGCACCATGCCGCCCCCGAAATGCGTTCTTGGTGCAGAAATACAAACGCGCACTCGGTGCACAGGAAAAAGCGGAACAGACCAAAGACGGCACCCCGCTACCATACGCCGACCTCTATGACGTGCGCCCATACCTTAATATAAAGGAGTGGAGCGTTGCCGACGTTGAGGGCGATGTGAAACAATGCGGGCTGTCAGGCTCGCCGACTAAGGTTAAGACGATACAAAACATTGTCTTTCAGGCAAAAGAAAGCAAGTCTATCACTGCTGCCGACGCTGAAGTCGAAGATTTAATTAAAGAACTAATTTCAAGTCATACAATAGGCTAAATAACTAATTATGAACAATTTATTTGTATATTGCGAAATAGAAGACGGCGTAATTGCCGATGTAAGTCTCGAACTGCTAACCAAAGGTCGTTCGCTGGCGACGCAACTTGGTTGCCAACTTGAAGCCATTGTGGTGGGAAACCATCTCGAAGGCATTGAAAAACAGGTGTTTCCTTATGGCGTTGACCGCCTGCACATATTTGACGATACGCGGCTGGCGCCATACACATCACTGCCGCATACTTCGCTGTTAGTCAATCTTTTTAAGGAAGAAAAACCGCAAATTTGCCTGATGGGGGCTACTGTTATCGGTCGTGATCTCGGCCCGCGTGTTTCGTCGGCGCTAAAAAGCGGACTTACAGCCGATTGTACCTCACTCGAAATCGGCTCGCACGAAGATAAAAAGGAAGGTAAAACATACGAAAACCTTCTATATCAGATACGTCCGGCTTTCGGCGGCAACATCGTTGCAACTATTATCAACCCCGAACACCGTCCGCAAATGGCGACAGTGCGCGAAGGAGTGATGAAAAAGGAAGTCTATAACGCTGATTTTAAGGGAGAAACTATATGCCACGAGGTTGATAAATATGTTTCCGACACAGATTTTGTTGTTAGCGTGCTGGAACGTAATGTCGCAAAGGCAAAGAACAATCTCAAAGGCGCACCAATCATAGTATCAGGAGGTTACGGAACAGGCTCGAAAGACAACTTCAAACTGTTGTTCGACCTTGCAAAAGTGCTTAACGCCGAAGTCGGCGCCTCTCGCGCTGCTGTGGATGCAGGCTTCTGTGAACATGACCGTCAGATAGGGCAAACAGGTATTACCGTTCGCCCCAAACTCTACATTGCATGCGGCATATCAGGGCAAATACAGCACATCGCAGGAATGCAGGAAAGTTCTATCATCATCTCTATCAACAGCGACCCCAACGCTCCTATCAACACTATCGCCGACTACGTGATTACAGGTTCAATCGAAGAGGTAATCCCCAAATTGATAAAGAGTTATAAGAAGAATAGCAAGTAATGACGGTACCTCAAACCCTTGCAGTGGTTTTAAACCCTGCAAGCGGTTTGGAGCTTACGTCCGTCATTGGTAGGAACCATTCAGTAAACATAAACAAATGATAAAAAATTAAAACCGGATTTTTCATCTTCATTCATGCACTCTACCAAAGCACAGTAGCGTTCCTTTGTTTGTAAGGACGTAAAAGCCGTTGCCGGAAGCGGCGGGCGAAGCAGTAATCTGTTCGCCTGCGTCGTATTCGAAAATCAATTTGCCTGTTTCGGCGTCGAGTACCGACACTATTCCGGTGCGCGAGCAGGATATGACTTTGTCGCGGCAAACAAGCGGTGAACTCTCGCCCGAAATGCCTTTTTGCAGGTATTTCCAACGGGTTAAGCCAGTTTTGCGGTCTAAGGCATAGAGGTTTCGGTCGTCGGACAGAATGTAAACCGTTGATTTTGAGAGTGCAGGGACAGATACAAAAGAGCCTTCCGAATCTGTTGCCGTTATTATTTTGCGTTGATTGACTATCTTACCTTCCTCTATTTCAAATACATAGACGTTGCCGGAATGGTCGGCGACGTAACATTCGTTGCCGTCGATGGCTGCCGATGCGGGGATATAGGCGTCTAAAAGCAGCGAATCGGTAACGCTTCCGCTTTCGCCGTCAATTATTTTCAACCATGCGTCGCAACCGCCCGAAACAAAGTATTTTCCCGTAACGGCTACTGCGCCGTTGATGTAATAATCTGATTCAAAGCGACTTATAAGTTTGCCTGACGACTTTTCAAGACAGTAGAGAATGTTGTCGTAGCTGCCGAAAACAACTGCTTCTCTGCCTTCAAATACGCCGATATTCGGAGACGCGGAAATCTGTCCCATCGTCTCGAAATTCCATACGGTATCTTTTTGCGACAACGACAAGGCGCTCATTAAACCGTCTATTCGTCCGATGTAAAGCATTGAATCACTGATTATCGGTGAGGCTTCGACGGCGGTAGCGAAGTCATACTCGAATACTTTTGTGCCTTGAATGTCAACGCCGATAATTTTACCGCGTTTATCACACCAATATACTGTATTTTTGGATATTACGGGCGATGAAGACGTTCGCGAATCGCTCTTGTAAGCCCACAAAAGTTGCAGTTTATCAGGCAGTTGAACGTCGGAATATCCTTTCAAACCTGCATCGCCGCGAAAGATTGTCCAGTCGCTGCTATTAAGGTTTTGCTCGCTGCCGTTTTTTTTACAGCAAACCATAAAAAGCATTAAACCGGCCGAATACAGTATTTTTTTCATATTTTTTTCTGTTATGATTTATAAATAGCGCCAGTGGGGCATAGTTCGGCGATTGAAAAAGGGATGTTAGCGGCGTTGTCGTGAGGCAGGACGACTTGCATATTGAAGCCTCTGCCCTTGAATGTGAAGCCGTTATCGGTGTTGTAAACGCACAGTCCGCAACGGATACACTTTGCCGGTTCGAACCACAAGTCGTCGGCAATTGTCTGTTTTTGCATTACGCGGACGGCTGACGAAACTTCGTAACGCGGACGTTTGACGCCTGTCTCAGCAGCGTAGAGACGCAGTTTGCAGCCTTGCTGACCTGCACAGGCACAATGCAGGCAACGCGATGTGGTAGTAACCGACGCTTTCAGATGTTCTTTTTCCTCGTCGGTAAAGCGACCGAGACGAGACAGGAACGATGGTTTAACTATTTGATTATTAGTTGTTTCGTTGTTGTTGGGATATTGTTGAGAGCATATTTCTTCGATAATCTCGCGGATGGAGACAGGTTTGTCAACAGTTCCGCGTCGGCAGGCTTTTTCACAGGGTGCTTTACATGTTGTGCATTTGATTTCGGGCAGCGCGAAAGCGTTGTTTATCAGACTGTATGCTGCTGCATAGTCGCCGTTGTCATAGCAGGCGAGCGTTTGTTCAACGTCAAGTCCGTTAGGGCATACCAGCGTACAAGGCGCTTCGCAGTCGGCGCGGTGGTCGCTCAAAAGCAGTTCGAGAGACATGGCGCGTGTTTGTTGCACTTCGTCGCATTCGGCGTCAAGCGTCATGCCGTCAACCGGCATAGTAGTGCAAGACGGTATTATTTGCCCTGATTTGCAGTCTTTTACGGCACAAACCATACACGACGATTTGTGTTTCGCCCCTTTTGCATAGCACAGCGACGGTATTTCTACTCCCGCTCTGCGCGCCGCTTCAATAATCGTCTCGCCCTCATAAGGCGTTATTTCTTTGTTGTTAAGTCGTATAGTCATAAAATTTTAACTCATAAAATTTTTTCGGATTATTTCTCTCAATTGCACTAAATCAGCATATTTTGTGTAATTAAAATTCTTTTTGGCATACTTATAATAATCTTTCAGAGGAAAGTCCGAAAGTTTATTTGTAAGTACTTTCGCAAAGTCTTTTCCTTGAAAATAAATCAAAAATTTCAAATCATTGAAAAATTTCTCGTCAAATAATTTCAGAAAACTTTCTAATGTTGAATCAAATTTATCTTTAGTCCAATCTTTATTTGTTCTCGAAACAACATCTGAAATTAACTTCCATGCTTCTGTTTTGCAGGCATCCAAATCTAATTTTGCAGGCAAATATCCGCTACCATCCGTCCAAGTTGTGTCAAAGCTATTTGGGAATCGAAGTTGTCCTAATGTGTGTCTGACAGCCTGATAATATTTTATATCTTTTGCGATTTCAATAAAGAAATCCTTCACTTCGTCTTCCGAACGTAAATTGTATTTGTCTTTAAATTTATTTTCAACCAGGAATTGATAAAATATTTTTACATCAAAAAGATAATTTTCTATAGTTGTTCGATGCGAAAAATGTGTGTTTTTGTCTATTGTCAATTCTTCTTTTTCAGAAACAGAGCAGTCAAAATCTCTGTCTCTGAAAAACAAATAATAATCAGATTGCACAGTCCCCATTTCGGAAAATCCAATAATAGCATTTGCTCCTCTTTTTCCACCTATTGGCTTTATAGTTACAGCCATATCGCCGACAATTTTTTCAAGAATATCAAAGTCGTGGCTACCTTTTTTACCTTCACAATATATTGTTAAAATTTTCGCCATTATTTTAATCTGAATATTTGATTTTCCGATTAGTTGAACATATTGGCAACTGCATCGGAATGAGATGTTAATATAAATTGATTGTCGTGTCCCAGTTTTGGTAATGCACGCACAAATGCTTGTTGTAAAGGCGCGTGCAAATGTAATTCTATTTCATCAATTATGATGATTGAATTGTTAATATTGTATCTTGCAAAGTCCATCAGAATTGGAAAAATGGCTCTTTCTCCGGCCGACATTTCCGATAATTCGTATTGATTATGTCCATCAGTCAGAAAAAAATCCGGGACAGGGTTTTTTTCAAATAATTCAAAATGAGGAGCAGACCCAATGAACTTTCTATCCGTAAAAACGGTAGAATAAAGTTCCGACAGCTTGGCGTAAAAATCAAATTCGCCTTTTTGCAATTTTCTTTTTCTCTCCGTAATTGCAAGATGAAAACTATAAGTACTTGACAAAAATGAACGAATAGAATCTATTTGAGGTATTTCCTCCTCAAAAATTTCATTGATATTGTATGAAGTTCTTTGTTCCGTGTACCAATAGATATTTCCGACATTTTCAAAAAGTTTTGATTTATTCGGTTCAAACCTTGCGAGTTGTTTTGCGAATTGATGTCCTCTAAATTGAAAAGCGTTTCCGGTACTTCCTACTTTATTATCTTTTTTGGCATAATTAAATTTTATTGGAATTTCCCTGTTTCGATTAGGTAAAGGTATTTTATTCCCTAATTCATTTAATTTATTGACGAAATTAATTGTTTCCTCAATTTCACATTCCGAAAATTCAATAGTAGCTTGCAAATGCAATGGCATTCGTCCGCTTTGAATAAAACGATATTCAAAACCACCCCAGTCAATTTTCGACACATCAAATCTGTCGCGTGCCAACGGCGCAATCAATGTCACAATGGCTTGCAGTAAAGAAGATTTACCCGTTCCGTTATTTCCCACTATCAGGGTTAAATCATTAACTTTACCGTCCGTATCGCAAAAAGAAATTGTTTTGCTGTTTACAAATCTTTTATAATTTTTAATCTCTAAATTTCTTATTTTCATATATTTAATAATTTATTAGTTTTCTTCACCGCATGATAGCCGCATTCATCGATACAAAGCCCGCACTGTACACATTTGTCGAGGTCGATAGTATGGATTTTGTAGGGGGTATAGGGTATTGCGTCCACGGGGCAGGCTTTGGCGCATTTGGTGCAACCGATGCAATCGTCTGTGATTTCGTATTTCACCATTGCTTTGCAAACACCTGTTCTGCAAATTCCGTTCACATGTTCTTCGTATTCGTGACGAAAATATTTCAAAGTTGTTAAAACGGGATTAGGAGCCGTTTTGCCTAATCCGCAAAGCGAAGAGCGTTTTACGTTCAAAGCCAGTTCTTCGAGCAGGTCAATATCGGCGGGCGTTCCATTGCCGCTGCTGATTTTGTCGAGGAGGTTGAGCATCCGGCGTGTGCCGACGCGGCAGAAGGTACATTTGCCGCACGACTGGTCGCAGGTAAAAGAAAGAAAATAGCGTGCAACGTCAACCATGCAGTCATCTTCGCTCAATACTACAAGCCCGCCCGAACCCATCATGGCTCCAAGCCTTGTGAAAGCGTCGAAATCGACTTGAATATCACAAAGTTCGGCGGGAATACAGCCGCCCGAAGGACCTCCTATCTGCACTGCTTTGAGCCGTTTACCGCCTTCTACGCCACCGCCGATGTCTTCTATAATGCTGTTGAGCGTGATGCCCATCGGCACTTCTATCAAGCCTCCGTGTTTGATTTTTCCGGCAAGAGCGAACACTTTGGTGCCTTTACTGCCCGCTGTCCCGACTGATGAGTAATTATCTGACCCTGTGTGTATTATATAGGACATTTGACTTAACGTCTCTACATTGTTAACTAATGTAGGCAAGCCTTTGAGACCGCATACGGCAGGGTATGGCGGACGCTGACGTGGGAAACCTCTGTCGCCTTCTATTGATGCTATCAGAGCCGTTTCTTCGCCGCATACAAAGGCTCCCGCGCCTTCAAATACCG
>JAITHS010000207.1 GCA_031279875.1 Tannerella sp. | reverse complement strand
ATACATGTCCGTTAGTGGGGAGTGGTACCTCGTCATTGCGAGACCCCATTCAGCCAAACCTAAACAAATTAGGAAAAATGACGAGTGGCACAAAAGCCTCATAAACAAATAGATAGGCGGACTCGTCATTATAAGGTACGAAGCAATCCAGCGTATTTCCTGTTTTCCGGATTGCTTCGTTTCTCGCAATGACGTGGTACCTTCTGCTTTCTGCTTTCTGCCAAACCGCTTGCAGGGTTTAAAACCACTGCAAGGGTTGCGCCACTGCAAGGGTTTCGCTTTCTGCCAATCACTCACCACTAACTTATGGTTGAGCTACGATATATGGTTTGGCGAAGGTAATATTGTTGTCGGGAACTATTTCCAATTCTTCAAAAAGCAGCGCTTCGGGAACGACATAAGTAGTGAGTACGCCGAAATTGTAGGTGGTGTAATAATATTCTTCGTCGGAAGCGCCCAAAATTCTTTTGTATGCTTTTATGTTCAAATCGGGTAATGTTGCGCCTCTAAACAGTTCTTCACGTCCGTCGGCCACATAAATACGGTACACTTCTGTGGCATTGCTTGATTTAAGTGCTTTGACGATATAAGCATATTCGTAGTCTTCTTCTTTGGCGGCATCGAGCAGTTTTTTCTTTAGTTCCGCTGTACTCATTGCTTTGTTAGAAGTCAAGAGAACATTTCCGGGAGTTGTACTGAAAGAATGGCTGTGAAAACTTAACCTTCCATGTCCGTTGCTGTGTCTAAATTTCGGAGTGGGGATGCGGCATGTAAGCATATTTTTCAATACGCCGTTTTCGACAAGAATCTGCTCTTGTTCGGGTACAACGCCTTCTTCGTCAACAGGGATATAGCCTTCCAATTTATGCCCTTTATAGGTTTGGGAGCCGGATAAAGACTTGATGGAAAGGCTTCTTGAAATCAATTTTTTGTCTTTTATCATTTCGGTACTGTTTCCGGGTTGTCCTTGCACTGATTTACGTCTTGTTATCAAAGTACCTCTGGAAAAGAAATGATCCTGAAAAGGTTCCGCAACAGCCTGTCCTTCAAACAATATCGGTCCGCTATACGCTTCTTTGAGCAGCGGTGCTTTACGCAGTGTGAGAAGTTGTTTGACGGTTACTTCGCAAGTGTCGATAAATTGTTGCAAAGTCGGCATATCCTTAAAGTCGGAGCGTTCGATGTAGAGGTTATGCCATAGTTCCTGACCGTCGTCGGTACGTGTAAACAAAGTCAAATGCGCCATGTGGTAGGAATGTGGAACCGCCAATTGTGTACCTTCCGTGTTGTAGGTGTACATCATGACGTTTCTGTTGAGGATTTCCACTCTGGAGGAAATAATTTCGGGATATTTTTTCATTATTTCCGACGATTTGCAGGCATAGTTGTTCCAATAATCCTTATTCAGATTTGTTTCTAAAGGAGCCATGATTTTGGTAACGGGCGTTGTTTGTTCCATGTCGGGCAAATCGGCTTCTTCTTCGTCCAATTTCCGTTGTGCTATTATTGCCTGTTTAGCTTCGTAGTTTTCTGCCGACTGTTTGTAAATTCTGTCCATACTTTCCCATACAGCAGTGGCAATACCTTTTTGGCCGTTTTCGACGGTTATGTCCGTAGCGTATAAGATATTGTTATAATTCACGTTGCTTCGCTGATAATCACCTACATATAAACGTGATATTCCCGCATTGTAATTATTATTTCTCGAACGCACCAGGGCGCCTAATGAGGCGGAAACATCCAGCACTTTTATGTCGGCGTTCATAAAATAGATAAAAAATGGCGGTTTGAGTTTGTCCATTTTCAGTCCGTTTTTATTTCGTTCTACTTCTTCTTTCATTGCCGATAAGATGGAGTTTTCCTGTTGGGCAAAAGAAACGGATGTTGTCATAACTAACAACAGTAAGATTATCGTAAATCTTTGTATTATTGATGAAATTTTCATATTTGTCTGTCTTTAAAAATTAATAAATTCAATTACGGTCTTTCGAGGATAGGAGGTTGCGACGATGATTTTGCTTTTTTCTGTGTTTCAATAATTTTGATAAACAGAGTAGGAGCGACGCAAGATACGGGTAAGGAGCCTGATTCGGCGCCACAAGCTCCGTTAAAAGCGCCGTGGTCATCGCCACAGGCTGTTACTTGGGAGAATATAGACAGCGGTGTACCGATCATGTCAACGCCACGCACAAGCTCGTCGGGGCGTCCGTCGGCGTAGATGCGATATACTATCAGCGGTGTAACGTTAAATGCGTTGGCGTCATAGCGGCTAACTTGCGTAAATCCTCCGGATACAAGATCAAATATGTATCCGTATTCTTTATTGTCTTTTTTGAGTTGTTCAATCATCATTTGACGCAATTCTTTGTTGGATTTCGGTTTACTTGATTCGATAATCATGTTTGACTGTCGTGTTACGTTATCCATATAAATTACGGCGCGTCCGTGTCCGTTGGAATGGTCAAAGCCTTCGATAGGTGTGCGGCTCATGAGGAATGATTTCAATAATCCGTCTTTAACGACGTCCACTCGTTGTCCTCTGACGCCTTCGTCGTCGAATACGTAGCTTCCGTTGAGTGGTATTCCCTTATATTTTTTCAGTTTAGGGTCGAAAAATATGGTGATGTCGTTTGGCAGTACCGGTTCGCCTAATTTTTTCTTAAACGTTTGCGCGTCGGATTCTAATTTCATGCGGGCGCCTTCTACGCGATGTCCGAAAATTTCGTGGAAGAATACTCCTGCTGCTTCTGCCGTCATCAATGCCGGACCGGAATACGTTTCTGCTACGGGCGCTTTTCGGAGTTGGTTGATCATGTCGCTCATTTCTTTGATGTCTTTGAGTACCTGTTCGTCGGACGGCAATTCTTTGATTTCGGTAGCGAAGTAGCTTTTGTAGAGCGGCAGTTGCATGCCGTCTTCGGCTACGGTAGAGGCGTTGATATGCATTCTGAAAGCGTGTGTATTTTCGGCTACTGCTGTGCCTTCGGTGTTGACAAAATATTTCCGTACAAATTCTACTTGCAAAGTTGCTCTGCCTTGATAAATGATTTTGTTTTCCGACATAGCGTTGCCGTATTTTTTCAGTTTCTTTATCCATTCCGCTTCATTAAATTTCAAATCTTTGAATGGAATAGGTTTTTCAATGTATTGTTCAGGCGTTTCTTTGGTGAAGTCGTCGGATTTGTCTTCTGCCGCTACTTTGACCGCTACGTTGGCTTTTACATTGTCATATCGCCGGACGGCATCTTTATACGTTTTGTCCGTATTTTCCCACAGCGCTCTTTTGATTGCGTCGGGACTGTCGTCTAATGCTAAAGGATTTTGACCGCTGAACAAATTGTTGCCGCTGCCTCCTTTGATTTCGCGGGTATTGTCCATTTCATAACTGCCAACTCGTACATCGGTATTAAAATAACGATTATGAGAAGGATAGTTGCCTACAAGTTCTCCGAATGACACGCCAAGATAATGCGACGTAATATCCTGTACACGATAGCTCATGTAATAAGCAGGAGTTGGCTCGGTTTTGAGTTTCTCGAAGTTTCTGTTGAGTTCTTCTTTTAAGATGTCGATCAGTTTGTCTTGAGAAAACGTTGTCTGCGCTAAAAGTAGTAGCAGCAGTAGAGAGAAAAATTTTTTAGCCATGTTTTAATAAATTATTAGTTTTAGAAAAGAAAATCAGACCGCAAAAATACGTTTTTTTTTTATTATTACAAAAAAAAATTTTTTGTTCAAATTAGTGGTTGAGAGTTGAGATGACGGTACCACGAACCCTTGCAGTGGTTTTAAACCCTGCAAGCGGTTTGGAGAAAGCAGAAAGCAGAAAGTACCACGTCATTGCGAGGAACGAAGCAATCCAGAAAACAGGAAATACGCTGGATTGCTTCGTACCTCGCAATGACGAATGCCCTGTACATTAACGTCCTCGCAACGACGTGGTACCTATTAACCTACCCCTGTATCCACCTTACATAAGCGAAGTCCATACGGTGTGGAAGGGCGGCGTTGTAAGGATAGACGCGGAAGCCGAT
>JAITHS010000173.1 GCA_031279875.1 Tannerella sp. | reverse complement strand
CACACCTACGGCAGGTAATGCCGCCGCAAACAGGTCGGGACGCTGATTGACACATGCCCCTACGAGCAATCCGCCGTTGGAACCACCTGATATACAGAGTTTTGCTGATGACGTATATTGCTCTTTGATAAGATATTCCGCTCCGGCGATAAAATCATCGAAAACGTTCTGTTTCTGCTGTTTAGTACCTGCTATGTGCCATTCTTCGCCGTACTCGCCGCCGCCGCGCAGGTTAGCCTGAGCATATATGCCGCCATTTTCGAGAAAAGGGATGCGCATAGCCGAAAATGACGGTAAAAGGCTGATATTGAAGCCTCCGTAGCCATAAAGCAACACAGGATTAGAGCCGTCGCGCTGCAAGCCTTTTTTGTAGGTCAGAAACATCGGAATCTTTGTCCCGTCTTTAGAGGGATAGAAAACTTGCTCTGTAACATACTCATTTGCAACGAATTTCACTTTCGGGGCGAGAAACATTTCCGACGTATTATCGTCGATCGAGTACTTGTAAATCGTGTTTGGGAAAGTGAAAGACGTGAAAGTATAGAACGCCTCCTTATCGTCTTTGTCGCCGCTGAAACCTACCGAACCGAAAGTCGGCAGCGCCACTTCATGCTCGCGGACACCGTCTATCGAATACACAAAAGCGTGGTCTGAAGCGTCTTTGGTGTAGGTCAGCACCATCTTGCCGCCGATAAAGGTAACGCCGTTAAGCACATCGGCATTTTCCGGCACAACGTCATGCCATTCGGCAAGCGCGGGCTTTGATATCGAAGTTTTCATCAGCCTGTATTTCGGAGCATTATAATTGGTATAAAAATAGATCGTTTCGCCGATAACTTCAACGGGACTGTATTCAAAATCCTGATTTTCGGTCAATTGCGCAAAATCGGAAGATGACTTCCGTAAATCTTTCATAAACAGATTGTTGCCGCGACCTTCGCCGGATTCAAAGACAAACAAAACTTTTTCATCCTCGTCAACCCACGCCGAATAGAACCGTTTAGGATATTTAACATTTTGATAAACAAGCACATCTTCATTTTGAGGCGTACCGAGTTTGTGATAATAAATTTTGTGATTTTCATTCACATTTGAGAACTCCTTACCTTCCTGCGGCGCGTCGTAAGCGCTGTAATAGAAGCCGTTACCGTGCCACGAAGCGTCGGTAAACTTTGCCCACAGGATATGGTCGTCGGTTAACTGCTTGGTAGCCATGTTCATGACATAAATTTCACGCCAATCACTACCGCTACGCGAGATGGTGTAAGCCAGAAATTTGCCGTCGTTAGAGATCGACATGCCCGACAGCGCTACCGTACCGTCGGTGGACAGTTTGTTAGGGTCGAGCAACACAACAGCCTCTCCGTCAAGCGTTTGCTTCTCGTAATAGACGCTCTGATTCTGCAAACCGTCATTTTTAGAGAAATAGTACTTACCTGTCTTTTTGTTTTTGCGGGGAGCGCTAATCTTCTCATAATTATAGATATCCGTTAGTCGTTGACGCAATTTATCGCGAAACGGAATCTGCGAAAGATACTGCTGCGTAACCTTGTTTTCGGCTTCGACCCACGCAGCAACCGCCTGCGTAGTATCATCTTCGAGCCATCGGTACGGGTCGGCAATTTTCGTACCGAAATAATCGTCGGTAACATCCTGTTTCTCAGCCGCCGGATATTTAAACGCATCTCCTTTTCCTGCGTTACAACCGGCTAATAATCCTGTAATTATCATATAAAATAGTACTTTTTTCATAAAAAATATCGTTTAAAACAGCTGCAAAAATACGCATATTTCGGAGAAAATTTTGCAAAGATGAAAAAAAATTATACCTTTGCGGCAATATTTATGTTACATAAAAGTAATGATATGCTAAAGAAAATGTCAATATTCGCGTTATATGTTATCGCCATCACTGTTACGGCGGCGGAGCCTGTGCGCAAAACGATAACAACAACCGACGGCCTCAACAGGGAATATATGCTCTATATGCCTCAAACGGCGGGAAACGAAAAGCCTGCCGGTATTATCGTCGCCCTGCACGGCTACAACAGTTCTATGAACACGTTTTTCAGCAGTTACTCAATAACTACCGTCGCCGACGCACTAAATTTTATTGTCGTTTCTCCTCAAGCATTGCCCGAACAAAATAATGATACAAAAGAAAAAGTAGAACAGGTTAATGCCCTGACAGGCAACAAACTAACTCTCGATGCGGTATGGGGATGCGGGCTGGCGGTGAAGGCTACTTTTAAATTGCTCGGCGTTACTTTTACGTTTATTGACAACGAACTGAACCGCAATGTCGATGATGTTGATTTTATCCGCATAGTAATCGAAAAAACACTGGCGGATTATGACATGTCGTCGGCAAATATCTTTCTCACAGGCACGTCTATGGGGGGATATATGGCTTACAGGTATGCCTTAAAGATGCCGATACGGATAGCGGGACTTATTTCGATTACCGGCTCAATGGGGACAAGGCTTACCGGCGAGATGAACAGGCTGAACAAGACGCCGATATGCGATTTTCACAGCATAGACGATGAAGTTGTACCATACAACGGTACATATAAAGACGGCGGTTTCGATATAACTCTTGCCCTAAAAATGTCGGATGTGATAGATTATTGGGTCAAAACAAACGGCGCCGGAAATGCAATAACGGAAACAGTCGATTATTATCCTTCGACACGCGGCTTTACTGCCGAAAAAATCACCTATCCCGCAACGGCTAACGGCAACGAAGTTATTCACTACAAAATGACCGGCGCTCATCACAGCGATTTCTTGCGAAAAGAAACCGACTGTATGGACTATCTTGAAGAAATAATCAAATTTATAAACGCTCATGCAATAACTGATACCAACGGCAATAAACCTGCGCCGTCGAACGCTTTGATAGCGCCTAATCCGGCTTACGGAACGGTGAAATTTAATGTTAACGACGGAATTGCCGAATTTTATGACTTATCAGGCCGTAAAGCCTTGACTATCAATATCGAAAACTCGCTTGGTGATGTTTCGCCGCTTAAACCCGGCGTTTATGCCGTAAGAATCATATCGTCGGGCAAAATATTTACCTCTAAACTTATAAAACGCTAATGTTACACTGTTGCAATATCGCTCTAATTTTCTTAATGTCAATGTTTTATTCTGTCTGTTACAGTCAGAATAAGAAATCTCCCGTAAAGTATGAACCTCTTTTCGGCAGCAAATACGCTAATTATACTGTTACTTCGAGCCGGTTGAAAGGAGCCACATTCTTTCTTGTAAGCGGTCATGGAGGCCCTGACTGCGGTGCTATCGGCAGAACAACCGACGGATATGAAATTCACGAAGACGAATACGCATACGACATAATGTTAAGGCTGGCCCGCGTGCTGATGAGTAACGGCGCGACGGTTCATATCATCATACAGGATAAGCGCGACGGCATCAGAGATGAGAGGATATTGAAAAACTCTACCCGTGAGACATGTCGCGGCAAAACGATACCGCTCAATCAGGCAAAACGTCTGCAACAGCGCTGCGATGCTATCAATGCCCTGTCGAGACGGACGCCGGGCTACAAGCGAGCAGTGTTTATTCACCTCGACAGCCGCAGTTCGAGCCAGCGGATGGACGTGTTTTTTTATTATCAGGAAGCAAATGCTTTAAGTAAACGGTTAAGCGAAACGGTACGTGAAACTTTCCGTACCAAATACAGAGAGCATCAACCCGGCAGAGGGTTTACCGGTACCGTCAGCACGCGCAGTCTGTTTGTACTCAACAGTACCGAACCGGTATCAATATTTGCCGAACTCGGTAACATACGTAACATCGCCGACCAGAAACGCTTCCTCTCAAGCGACCAGCGACAGGCATTAGCCAACTGGTTTTATTTCGGACTGCAAAAAGATTTTGACGGAAACAGATAATTTCTATGAATAAAGTATTTATTATAACCGTTTTAGCAATTGTAATGTCATGCCGACAAGAGCATGAAACGATGATTATTTGGTATGATTCTGCGGCGGCAAATCGCGACGAAGCATTACCGATAGGCAACGGCAGGTCGGGAGCGCTTGTTTATGGCAGCGCCGACCATGAACTGCTTCATCTCAACGAGAATACGCTATACAGCGGCGACCCGTCGATTGTTTACAAAGATGTAAAAGTTACGAAAGAATCGCTTGACGCCGTGCGCGCTCTCATCAAAAAAGGCGATTACGCCGCTGCCACCGAAGCCACCAAGCCGTGGTACGGACGGCTACATCAGCCTTATCAGCCTTTCGGCAACTTGCATATCCGAGACAAAAGAGAAGGCGAAATAACTGCATACCGTCGCGAGTTGAACATCTCAAACGCCACAGTACAAACCGTTTATGCCCGCAACGGCATTACTTACCGCCGTGAAGTATTCGCTTCACATCCCGACAACGTTATCATCATTCGTATCACGTCAGACCGCAAAAACGGCATCGACATAACCGTCGGCTTCGACAGCCCGCACCCGCACACCGTTATATCGAAAGACGGCAATCTTGTGATGCACGGTAAAGCGCCCGGATACGTCGAAAGGCGAACTTTTGAACAGATAGAAGAAAAAAACGACAAGCATAAATATCCCGAACTGTATGACGCCAAAGGACAGCGCCGGTTTGACCACCGTATCCTCTACGGCGATGAAATCAATAATCTCGGCATGGCTTTCGAATCTCAACTGCATACCGTTTTCGAATCTAACAAAGGCGAATCGGAAATGATTGGCGACAGTCTGCATATCTTTAACACCGACGACGTTTATTTCATCCTCGCACTTTCGACCGGCTATAACGGTTATGACAAAACGCCTGACGCTCCTATCGACATGTCTGCGATAAATAATGCTATCAGATATTCTTATAATAATCTGAAAATGAGACATGAATATGATTATCGGACGCTTTTCGACAGAGTGAAACTTAATTTGCCTTCAACGCCCGAACAGCACGCGCTTCCTACCGACAGGCGTATTGAAAACTTTGCGGAAAAGTCTGACCCCGAACTCGCTGCTTTGCTGTTTCAATTCGGTCGCTATCTGATGATTAGCGGCTCGCGACAAGGCGGGCAACCGCTTAACTTACAGGGTATCTGGAACACCGAAGTCATACCGCCATGGAACTCTGCCTATACGCAAAATATCAACGCCCAGATGAATTACTGGCCGTCGGAACCGACCAACCTGACGGAATGTCATGAGCCGCTCTTTCGTTTGATACGCGAACTGACGGCTTCGGGACGCGAAACATCTCGCAGTATGTATAACTTAAACGGCGCTGTGGCACATCATAACACATCAATCTGGCGCGAATCGGTTCCAAACGATTATGTCTCTACGGCATCGTTCTGGAACATGGCGTTAGGGTGGTACGGCCGACATCTCTGGGAGCATTATCTCTTTACCGACGATGAACAATTCCTTCGTAATGAGGCATATCCGCTGATGAAAGAGGCTGCAACGTTTTTAAACGAATGGCTTGTTTATGACGACGACGAGCAGTGTTACGTAACGCCCGCCGGTCTGTCGCCCGAAAACGCATTCATAGCCGAAAACGGCAAACGGGCTGCTATCAGCGCCGCTCCGACAATGGATATCGCTATCATCAAAGAACTATTTACCAACACAGCCGACATAGCGGCGATGATTGGCACCGACGCACAGTTTGCCGCCGAACTGCGTGACAAACTAAAACAACTGCCGCCTTATCGCATCGGCTCACGCGGAGAGTTGCAGGAATGGTTGCACGATTTCAAAGAAGCCGACCCGCACCACCGGCATATATCCCACCTTTACGGTCTTTATCCGGGTAATCAAATTACGCCGGAGACGCCGGAACTATATCATGCCGCCGCAACGTCGCTCAACCTGCGCGGCGATGAGGCGACGGGCTGGTCGATGGGCTGGAAAATAAACTGCTGGGCGCGACTGCACGACGGTAATCATGCTTATAAGATTATACGCAACCTCTTCAACCCTGTCGGTTTCGGCGACAAAAGCAAGCGACGCAATGGCGGCGGACTGTATCGCAACATGTTTGACGCTCATCCGCCGTTTCAAATCGACGGCAACTTCGGCTATACCGCCGGCGTTGCCGAGATGCTGCTCCAAAGCCATGCCGGATATATCGAACTGCTGCCTGCCCTGCCCAACGAATGGCAACAGCAAGGCAACGTCAGCGGTTTGAAAGCACGCGGCAACTTTGAAGTATCGTTAGAGTGGTCTAACGGCGCTATCAAGCAAGCCCAAATAATCTCACACGGCGGCAATCCTTGTCGTATCCGCGCCGCCACGCCGTTTAAAGTCATGGCCGGCTCAACCTCTACCCAAATAGCCCGTTCCGCGCCCGTCAACAACTACCACGAAGCATCGTTTGATACGGTAAAAGGAGGAGTTTTTATTATCCGATGAAACATTGCGGCCGCAAATCAGCCGGAAAATCTATCTTTTCTAATAGTTTCATAACTGCAAAGATAGGTATAAATTATGAATAATTAAGAATTATGAATTATGAATTATGACGGACATTGATTACGCAGTCCCGCAGGGACGATACTTTATTAACCGGTGACTTTAGTCTCCGGGTAGAGGAGTCATCATATCAACAATAGTCCCGCATGGGACGACACTTGATTGCGCCGACGCTTAT
>JAITHS010000130.1 GCA_031279875.1 Tannerella sp. | reverse complement strand
CACTAACCACTTTCTTTCTCACCGACCACCCGAAATGACCTATCATATCGCCTAATCCGTAATAATGACCGTGAGCGTAAGCCAGCAGGTCGGCTTGCTGCATGTCGAAAGCGCCGTTTTTGGGGTTAAGATACTGCTCGTCGATGCTGATATTGACGACGTCGGAGATAAACATGTCGTGCGAGCCGAGCGACACCACTTCCTTGACTTTGCATTCGATACAGAGTGGCGATTCGTTTATCAGCGGTGCGCGCACGACGGTAGCCTTGACGGGGGTAAGGTTCATTTCTACAAACTTGTCGTGGTCGGCTCCCGACACTACGCCGCACCAGTCGGTAACGCGCGCCATAGACCGTGTTGTGAGGTTGATGACATATTCCATATTGCGTTTCAGTATCGGATAGGAGTATCTTTCGGGGCGTACCGACACATAGCACATCGGCGGATTGGAGCAGAGCGTTCCTACCCAACTTGCAGTCATAATGTTATATTCTTCGTGCTTTGCGCCGACGGTAATCATAACCGCAGGCAGGGGATAAATCATTGTTCCGGGTTTCCAGTCTGTACGCATAATTACTTAATTTGAATTTCGTCTTTATTGATTTTACGCTCGCAGTAATGACATTTTATGGCTCCTGTTTCTTTGTCAACAACGGTAAAGAGGGTTTTCATCGGTTCGTTGTTGGTGATGCACTTGGGATTGTTGCAACGAACGATGTCTTCGAGTTTGTTGGGCAGGCTGACGTATTTCTTTTTTGTTACTTCATAGTTTCTGATGATATTCAGAACTACGTTTGGGGCAACTAACGAGATGCGGTTGATTTCGTCGGGTTTGAAAAATTTGTCTTCGATTTTTATCATTCCCTTGCTGCCCATCTTGCTGCTTTTGAGGTTGTTACCCATAGTGATAGGGTTACTCATGCGGTTTAGACCTATCAGTTGTGCTACTTTAAACAACTGTTCGGGCGGGATATGGTCGATAACCGTGCCGTCTTTTATAGCGGCGACCTGTAATTCTTTCTTTTTTTCTTCCATAATCAATAAGTTATATTTTAATTCCGAGAACTTCACACAATATTGCTTCGCGGGTATAAAGCCCGTTACGAGCCTGCTCGAAATAGTATGCTTTCTCGCTCTCGTCAACGTCAATGGCTATTTCGTTGACGCGGGGCAGAGGGTGCAGCACCCGAAGGTTTGGCTTCGAGTTGTCGAGCATCTTTTTATGCAGGATATAAACGTTTTTAACGCGCTCATATTCAATTAAATCGGTAAATCTTTCGCGTTGAACGCGCGTCATATACAAAATGTCGGAGTCGTTGATGATATCTTCCGAAAAGACGGTATGTTCGTGAAATTCAATGTCATTCAGTTTGCAGAAGCGTTTCTGCTCTTCGGGCATCCGCAGTTCGGCGGGCGCGATGAAATGAAATCTCGGATTAAAATGCGACATGCCGACAATTAGCGAGTGAACGGTACGACCATACTTCAAGTCGCCAACGATGGTGATAGTAAGGTCGTCGAGTTTGCCTTGCGTTTTTTTAATAGAATAGAGGTCGAGCAAAGTCTGCGAAGGGTGCTGATTGGCGCCGTCGCCGGCATTGACAATCGGCACGCGAGTTACTTCGGAAGCGTATCTGGCAGCGCCTTCGATATGATGTCGCATAATAATGACGTCGGCATAGTTGCTGACCATGAGGATAGTGTCTTTGAGCGTTTCACCTTTCGACGAACTCGTCGTAGCGGCGTCGGAAAACCCTATCACCCGCCCTCCGAGACGGTTGACGGCAGTTTCAAAGCTGAGCCTTGTCCGCGTCGAAGGTTCAAAAAACAGCGTTGCCGCTATCATGCCGTCCATAAGCCGACGGTTAGGTTGCGCCTCAAATTTGGCGGCGTTATCAAGTATGCGCTTGATGTCTTTTTTCGAGCATGCCTCGATTGAAACTAAACTTTTTACCATGTTTTTTTTTGCAAAGGTACGAATAAAAATTAAGAATTAAAAAATTACTTATCGTTTGGTGGTATCGCATGCCGACAAAGATGTCGATGCAGGCAAGAGCCTGCGTGGATATAGCAGACAAGGTAGAACCTTGTCCGAACAAGTTCATTCTACCAATGACGGACGTAAGCTACCAGCCGCTTGCAGGGTTTGAAACCGCTGCAAGGGTTTGAAACCGCTTGCAGGGTTTGAAAACCACTGCAAGGGTTTGAAACCGCTTGCAGGGTTTGAAACCACTGCAAGGGTTCGTTAATTTTTAATTTTTAATTTTTAATTTTTAATTCCTTTTGTGTGTCGTAGTCGAGATCGACGGTGGTCTTTTTTTCACGGCGGATGACTTCAAAGTCGGCGGGTTCGAGGTCGGTTTCTTTGCCATAGTAATACCATGTGCCGTTCCATTCCCAGCCGTCGATGGTAGTTTTGTACTCGCTCGTTACTTCGATGGTTATTCGGTAGCTTCGCTTTATGTCCTTACCGTTACGCTGGTCTATTTCTCTGACTTCTTCGATGATAGAGTAGTTAGGCGGGGTAGTGTCTTGCGGTTTGTCTTTGTACCACCATTGGTCGTCGTGCCATTGCCAGTCCATCACGTTTGTATGGTACTCTTTCGAGGACTCTTTCCTTGTATAATGATTTCTTTTGCGGACAGGTATTGAGTCCTTCGGAGCAGTCTCTATAGCGCTGATTATTTGGATGCTCATCAGCAGGCATGTGATAATAAAAACAGTTTTTTTCATAATAAAAATAGTTAATTATTCGCGATAAACTTCCAGTTCCGTGAAACTGATATAAGTATTTGTTTTGGAGTCGGGGAAATAAAGCACGAGATAGCGTCCGTAACTTTCAGGGTTGAGCGTAACGGTAAAGACTTCTATTTCTCCCGGATAATTATATACTGCTACCGGTTCGCCCCATGCTTCCTGATATACGTCGGGTGTTGCGGGTGTATCGGTAAGATATACGTTCAGTGTTTTGATGTATATCCAGTTATTTGCTACCGCATTAGGTTGAAAGCGGAAGACAAGATGGTCCACGAGGCGTGAATTTTGCATATCCACGACCATACATTGCGGCAATGAAGAGCCGACGCGCGTATGCCAGCCGGTATTGATATCGCCGTCGAGTACTTTGTCGGGTTCTCCTCCTGCTGCTCCCCAGTTATGATTACCGTCGCGACAAGTAGCCGTCCAGCCTGTCGAGCTGTACTTAAACGGTATCCCGCTCATGCTTCTCCAATCGGAAGCAAACGTATCGATTGCGGTCGGTTCGGGCAGGAAGAGCGTATTATACTTTAAGCCGACCGACCAGTCGTCGATGTGAGTTGAGTTGTCGTTAACGGGAATGCGTATCGTTTGTTCATTGCCCGATTTGTCGGTATAAACGAGATTGGAGCCGAGCGAATTGTCAACCGGTCCGCTCCAGTTAACGGTCAGTCCTTCATCGCCTGCATAAACCGACTGAATGGCGCGGTTAGACAGTCGGCTTTGGAATCTGTCGCCGTAAACGCTGCCGGAAGTTTCAAAAGGCAGCGACGCATTTCCGGCTTTGTCGAAACTGACTAACTGGAATACATAGCCGTTTTCGGGAAGATTATCAAGCATTTTGGGGAATTCTCCTACTTGATTATTGACGTTAACATCAGCCGAATCGGCATAATTGTTCCAGTAAATACGTACTGTTTCTATTCGTTGCGAGCGAATATCGAGGTTCAGCAAGGCGCGATTTTTTCCTGCCAGCACGTCGGCGCTGTCAACTTTGGCGGCATAAATTACTTCGCCGTCGAGAAATTTATCGTGCAAGTCGTTCATTTTAGAGCAAGCCGAGACGACTATCAGCGCTATCAAGATATAAATATTTTTCATACTGTTTAATTAAATTATTTATGATTATCTGTTGTCACCGAACACTTCTACTTCGGTTAATTGGAAATTGTCGCCACCTGCCCAAGTGCGTATGATTTTAAATCTGATATATCGTACTTTGGGATTTTGTGGTGAGTTGATAAAATCTTCACCGTCTCTTGCTACTGCAAGGTCTTCGTTTGTATTTTGACCGAGCGGCAGGCCGGAGGGTTTTATTGATTCGCACTCCATCAATTTTGTCCAGCTATCCCAGCTTCCGGATGGGTCAAGTTGTTGGCATCCCCATATTTCAAAGATACGCGGATTGCCTTCGGCGAATGAATAGTTACCCATTCGTTGATGTAGTCTGACGCGGCTTATTTGTCCAAGCACGCCCATATCTATTGTAACCGATTGCGGCCATATACCTGTTCCGCCTTGCGAGCTGTAGCCATTGTCGCCACCCCAGACGCCGTCCCACACGTTTGGCAGCGACCAGCCTCCGCCATAGTGCGGGCCGTCGCCTGTTACAGTTGCGTCGCGAAATTTCAGGCGGTCGAACAACGTTTCATAGATAGGTGTCAGTTCAAAGTATTTCACTTCGCTTCTGTTACCCCAGTGGTCTTGGACATAGATGCCGAATTTGCCCGGAATAGTATCCATACCTCGTGTAGCGCCGTTGCCTTCTGCTACCGACGAATAGAACGTTTCGACGGGGACATATTCCAGCAACGAATCATTTTCCAGCAGTATGGTTACTGAAATTTCAGCGCGGTTTTTGTTTTCCCAGTACGCATGTACGCCTCCGAAATCGGCTAAAAGGTCTAATGAGCGGCCTATCACTGCTACTTCGGGTTCGAGCGGTTGAATTGTTGCCGTAACAGGTGCCGATTCGTTGCGGCTGCGGTCAACGGCAATGACTTTCACTTCATGCTGTTCCATATCGCCGAAGCCTTCCACTTTCAAGGTATCTTTGTAGAGCGACGTGCGGCTTTCGCATACTGCTCCTCCGGCTTTGCGCGTATAAACGGCTTTGACATAGAGCAAGTCGTTGTCGTCGGGCAAGGTATAGGTGAGTTTGGCTCCTCCCGGCGTATTTTCTACTTTGACATTGCTGACTGTCCCCGGCACAACCTTGTCGATCGGTTGTTGCCCTATCGGTTCTTCGTTACAGGCATACATAAGGCCTGTCAAAATATATGCTGTTAAAATTATACGTTTCATATTGAGTTATTTTTGTTGTTAAACATTACCAGCCATAGTTTTGAATCAAATTTCGGTTGGTTATAATAGAAGATTCCCTGACAGGCCACAGATAATCCTTAACAGTAAATTCTACCGGCACTCTGGCTACAGTAACGGGTTTGTAGAAATCTTCGGGTGTTTCTCCCTGAACATTCCATCCCATCGGTTGATTGTTAAGTTCATTGATTTGTTTCCAGCGTCGGATGTCCCAGAAGCGTTTTCCTTCAAATGCCAGTTCTATGGTACGCTCTCGGCGGATAATGTCGCGCAGTCCGTCTTTTGTATTGGGTTTGTCGGGACGTGAGGAATATTTTGTCCACGATTCTTTGACGCCTTTCAGTCCGGCGCGTGCGCGAACGAGGTCAAGATAGGTAAATATTTCGTCGTTTGGTCCTGCCGCTTCGTTTAATGCTTCGGCGTACATCAGGTAGAGATTTGCGAGCCTCATTATAGGGAAGGGGAAGTATTCGGTACGTGTTTCGTTGGTTTGTACCGTGCAGTCGATGCTGTGCATCTTTTTGGCGGCATAACCGGTAATGGAGTACTGGCTTCCACCTTGAAAACCGGAATATTCGAGATTGATAAATTCACAATGTTTCACGTTACCAGGGAAATCCCAGTATCCGCTGCCGTAATAAATACCTCTGTCGAAGCCGATACTTGCATAGAAACGCGGTTCGCGGTTATAATGTAGATAAACCGTTTTCTGTCCTTCCTTTACATAATATATTTCATCTCCCGAAGACGGTTCGGGTCTGATTTCATATCGTTTTTGATACCATTCGCCGGCCCATTCTTTATCTTCTTCTACCGGTACGCCGTTGGATGAATAATACATTTCTGCCATTTTCAGCGTGGGCGCCCATTGTGAATTGATATTGTTTAAGACCTGAAACGAGAGTCTGACGATACGCGGATGAGCGGCTGTGGAAAGCCCGTTACAGTCGTTGTTGGTATTTCCCCATATCAGTTCTTTGTTCCAGCGTTCGGTGATGGCTTGGCGGTAGGTTGTTTGGAGTTTCAACTGTTCGGGCGCATTGGCGGCCTTTGACGTCAGCAGGTCGAAAAGTGCTTTCTGCTGCTCATGGCAGGCGTCTATCGCTTCTTTGCAGGCGTCGGCGGCGAGTTGCCATTTGGCGGCGTCGTAAGTTTGATTAAAGAGTTGCTCTCCTCGTCGGTCTATAATGCCGCTGTAATCGGTATTGCCGTTGAAAAGCGGACTTGCGGCAAAAAGCAGCAGTTCGGCGCGTATGCTCTTGGCAATGAGATTGTCGGCGCGGCCTGCTTCGGTGCCTTGCAATACGTCTCTGGAATAGGGCAACTGTTCGGCCGCTTCGAGCAGCAGGTCGTTGATGTAGGCCACTACTTTGTCAACCGGTTCGCGATAAACGCGCACTGCTTCGGCATCGGTAGAGATAGGCAAATTGACGTCTATAATAGGTATTGGGCCATAACATTTGAAAAGGTAATAGTGGTAATAGGCTTTGAGGAATTTCACTTCGGCAATCCACCTTATTTTTTCATATTCGGGCAAGTCAACTACTTTGTCGATATTTTCGAGAAAGATGTTGCAGTCGCGTATTCCTCTCCAGAGCGCTTTGCCGCCGTTTTGACCGTCCCAGAAATCTAAGTACGGATTATTGGCGTTCTGGTATCCGCGTCCTATTTGAGAGCTTGTATAAGTAGGGAAGATATTTCCGACGGGATAGTATTGCCATGTTTCGTCGCCTCCCGTCATGGCGGGGTCGTTGAAGAGGTCGCCGATTTGCGGACGGTAACTGTAACATGTATAGAGATATTTTTCGGCTTCGGTACGGTTGCGAAACGCATAATCGATTGTTGCTACGTTGTCGGGAACGATATCCAAGTAATCGCAGGCGACTGTTGCCGTCATAGCCGTTATTAGCATTATTATTTTATGTATTGTTTTCATAATTATATCTGATTATTTAGAATGATAATTGAAGACCGAAATTAAATACTTTCTGAACCGGATATCCGAGACCGTTGCCTCCCATTTCCGGATCCCAAAGTTTGAATTTGCTGAACGTAAGCAGGTTTGTTCCGCTGAAATAGAGGCGTATGTTTCTGACCGGTGCTATCCATTTTGCAGGAACGGTATATCCTGCTTCAAGCGATTTGAGGCGCAGGAAAGAGCCGTCGCGCAACCACCATGTAGAGTTTTGGGTGTTGTTGTCAACATACGAGTCGGACAGGCGCGGGTAGAGGGCGTAGATGTTGCGATTGTCTTCCGACCAGTGGTCTTGGGCATAAGCGTCCATCAATGCCGTTGAGCCGTTGATGAAAGGTGTTGTTCCGATGCTTCTCAACACCCAGCTTTGGAGACCGGAATCAAAAGAAAAGTCATGTCTCTGCGTGATATGGAACGATTCGCGTGCCAATCCTTGGAAGAAGAACGAGAGATCAACGTTTTTCCATCCGCCGGATAATCCGAAGCCATATACTATTTCGGGTGAAGTGGGGTATCCCATCGGCACCATATCGAGTTCGGTTATTTTGCCGTCGCGGTTGATGTCTTTGTATTTGATGTCGCCTGCCTTATAGTCGCCAAATTGTACGGGCGAGTTGCGAACTTCGTCTTCGTCAACAAATAATCGTTCGGCAACATATCCCCACATTTGGTTGAGTGAGTATCCGACACGTGATTTCCACGGTGCGTCGGAATAGTCTGGTTCTTCATAAACGCTGAACTTGCTCACGGCGTAGGTGAAGTTAGCCATTCCCGATACCCACAAGTCTTTGTTTATAAAGTGATTGTAGTTGAGCGAGATGTCTAAACCTTGACTGCTTGCTTCGCCGACATTGGCTCTTACGCCTGCCTGCAATCCCATAGTGGAGGGTATTGAGGCGCGATCCATGAGTATGTTTTCGCGGTGTTCTTTGAAGAAATCGGCGATTATTTCAACTTTGTTCCACAGTCCGAGTTCAAAACCGGCATTGAGTTTTTTTGCTGTTTCCCACGTTATAAGGTCGTTTGGATAGCGTGATATGGATATGCCGTTGAGACTTCGTCCGGCGACGTTGCCGTATTCACCGAAAGCCGACGACATGCCGCTGTTGTTCATGTTTACATTTGAAAGATAGAAGAACCGGTCGTCTTCGTTGCCTATTGCGTCGTTACCAACAAGTCCGTAGGTGGCTTTGAGTTTGAGTTTGTTGACTGTTTTGTTCCATTCTTCGTTCCAGAAGCCTTCGTTTGAGATGTACCATCCTCCTCCGGCAGAGGGGAAGAAGCCGAAGCGTTCTTTTTTGGCAAAACGTTCCGAGCCGTTGTATCCGAAGTTAAATTCGGCGAAATATCTTGAAGCAAAGGCATAAGTGGCACGTCCTGCAAAGCTGATGTTGCGATAGGGTAGTGATCGTTGGAGGCTTCCGGCGTTGGAGTTGAGCTGGTTGCGCATGGTGTAAACGAGCAGTCCGCTTAAAGTGTGGTCTTCGTTGTAGGTTTGGTTCCAGCTTATTGCCGATTCGAAATATGTTGTAGCGGTGATTGTTTTGGTGCCTTCGCGATAGTCGAGATATTCTGTTCCGTTGAGTTCGTTGAGCGCTCCGAGAGTGTATTCGTCTTTGATTTTATTGTAACTGATTACTTCATAGAAGAAAGGGTTGTAGAAGCGTGAGACGTCGAAATAGGAGTATCGGTTGGTGTTAAACAGTCCTCGCAGTTCTAATCCGGGCGTGATGAAATCGAGTTTTTGTTTCAATTCAAATTGTGCCGACATCTGCGAAGTGGTAGTGTTCATGTATCCTCGTGTCATGTCGGCGTAGGGGTTGATATAGTTATAATTGGCGCCGGAGTTGCCGTATAGGATATGCTGTGTATGGATGTTTGTTTTGTCGGGTTTGAAATATGCGGGGAATAGAACGGGGTTGGAGAGCATGACGCGGTTGAACATGTCTTGCCCGCCGAACATTGGTCCGGTGTAGTCGTCGAAAGCTCCGTTGAGGCGTACAATGGCTTCGGTGGTTGGTGTAACGTTGATATTGACGTTCGACCTGAGCATGTAGCGGTTTAAGTTGACGTTGTTGTTGAAATTGTTCTTTTTGTCAACGTTCATCAGTCCGTTGTCGTTGATGATGCTTCCTGCCAGGTAATATCGCGCAATCTTACCTCCTCCGCTGACGCTGAAATTGAGCCTGTGGTTTTGGGTGTAGTCTTTGAAGAGGTCGCCGTACCAGTCGTTTTGGGGATATACGTAGGGATTGCCTCCTGCGATGGTGTTGTCGATTTTGTTTTGCGAATAGGGTAGTAGTCCGAGTGGGTTGCGTGTCTTGACGGCTTCGTTGTGGAGTATCATGTACGTAACCGGATCGGCAAGTTTTACCATGCTTGTAGGCTGCGAAATGGCTTCTTCAAAGCGTATCTCTACTTTTGCTTTGCCTTCGGCGCCTTCTTTTGTTGTTACGAGTATGACGCCGTTAGCGCCTCGCGAGCCGTATAGCGATGTCGCCGTGGCGTCTTTCATGATAGAGAAGGCGGCGATGTCGTCGGGCTGAATGCGTGCAAGTTCGGCTGTCGTTACTTCGTTGTTGTCAACCAGGATGAGTGGGTCTTTCTTGTATCCGAACGTCGTAACGCCGCGAATGAAAAACTCGGCGTTGTCGCGCCCCGGCTCGCCTGTCCGCTGGTAGGATACAAGTCCTGCTATCCTTCCCGCCAGCGCTGTTGTGAGGTTGCTGCTGGGTACTTTCAGGTCGGAAGGGTTGATGGTCGTGATGGCGGCTACGACGCTTTCCTTTTTTTGCTTCGCAAAAGCAACTACTGTTACTTCGTCTAACAGACCGGGTTGCTCTTTCAACTCTACGTCGATAACCGTCTTGTCGCCTACGGGTATCGTTTGGCTCGTCATCCCGATAAATGAGAAAATAAGGCTTTCGTTGCTGCTTACTTCGATAGAGTATGAGCCGTCAATGTCGGTCGATACGCCGCGCGTGCTGCCTTGTACTTGTACTGACGCTCCGGGTAGCGTTTCGCCGCCGGCGTCTCTGACGATTCCTTTTACAACTTTCCTCGTCTGATTGGGATTTTGTTCCGCGCTGCTTGTTGCCATAGCGTTTGTCGGCATAGCGTTTGTTGCCATAGCAAGGAAACATGCAAGCGCACACATTCCAAAAGTTCGGAGAAACTTGATGCTTCGCCTGTCTTTTTCCGGTTTCTTAATAATCATCATAGTATATATAAATTAAATAGTTGTTTCGTCCGACATCAGTTTTGCCAGCTCTTTTGTTCTCAATACTCCTACGCTTTTCAGCACCGGGTACCATTTCACTTTCGTTCTGTCCAGAGGGTTTGGACGTTGCACTTTCTTGTAAAAAATTGCCATAAATTCAAAATTTAAAGATTAAAAACTACAATATTGACTGCAAAGGTAAACGTTTTTTTCTTTTTTGGAAACATTTTTTATATGTTATAAAACATATTTTTTGTTAGACGGTTAATTATCAGGCTTATATGCATTGTTTTTTTTTAATTTTGGGATAAAAAACAATATTCCGCCATATATTTACGTTGTAATACAAATATCATTTTTTTGCTTTATGAAAATAAAATTTATTAACTTATTGCTGTTGAGCGCTTTTTATGCTGCGGCAGATGGAGAATTTTCTCCCGTGGACTATGTTAACCCGTTGGTTGGCACTATGTCAAAACATTCATTATCAACCGGTAACACCTATCCTGCTATTGCTATGCCATGGGGGATGAACTTTTGGACGCCTCAAACAGGCA
>JAITHS010000049.1 GCA_031279875.1 Tannerella sp. | reverse complement strand
TTGCTTCGTTCCTCGCAATGACGTGGTACCTGTATTCTGGATTGCTTCGTTCCTCGCAATGACGTGGTACCTGTATTCTGGATTGCTTCGTTCCTCGCAATGACGTGGTACCTTCTGCTTTCTCCAAACCGCTTGCAGGGTTTAAAACCACTGCAAGGGTTTTGGGGGAAGGTGCGGTTCAACTCGCTCGTAATTCGTAATTCGTAATTTTTAATTCGTAATTAAACAACGTCTAATACGGTGTTACTTCACCCAGCGCAGTCCAGTTGAGATTGCTTTGGTTTGTCAGAACGGTCATGCGCAGATAGCGACCGGATTGCGGTGTTGGCGCTTTGAGGTCTTGCTGCGTTTGCCATTCGTTGCTCAATTCAGGTTCGTCTATCAGGGCAGTCCATGATTGTTTGTCGTCGCTCACTTCAAAGACGATATGTTTAGGTTCCATGCCGTGGTCGTTTTGGCGGTGCCATATTTTGATACCCTTTATTTTGCGTGATTTTTGCATATCGAACAAAACCCATTGCGGCATTTTGTTAAGTGCGTCGTCGAAAGGTTCGGAGTGCCAGAGCGTTTCTTTGTTACCGTCGATAAGATTAGAACAAGCCGAACCGGTGTTCCACTGCGACGAGTAGGAATCAATCGTCCAAGTATGTATTTCCATATCAACTTCCGGTTCGGGCGCTGTGCCGGAGTAGATATTTATTTCGGCGAGATAAGTATAAGGATCTCCCGTATGTGTAGAAAGCACGTTAAACTTAAAGAAGCGTGCTGTGGCGGCTTGCGGCAGCGGCACAACCTGCATCACTCGCGAGGTAGGCAGTTCGGGAATATCGAGGACAGTCTCCCAATTCACGCCGTCCATTCCGACTTCGATAGTGATATGTTTTGGGAGCGCATTTTGGTTTATGTCTTTACGGTTAGTAATCATAAAGCCGTCGATGCGCTTGTTGCCGACCATATCGACTGCAAACCACTGCGGCATGCCGTTGAGTTCGGTGTGCCAGAAGGTAGCAGGGTCGTTATCGAAAGCCTGTTTCGCGAAATAAATGTTTTGCCACTCCGACGAAGCCCCTGCTACCGTCCACTTTTCTCTGCCCGGCGTCGTTTCTATCTCGCCTCTAAACACGAGATATTGAGTTTTAAACTCTTCGTTTATCGGGATATTGCCTTGCGAGACCGATTTGATGCTTACCGGCAAGAGATATTCGGCAGTGAAATCGATGTTTTTAGGGCTTACCGTCAAACGGATAAAGTCAGACCTGTTAAAGCCGTCGGCAATAGTTAGTGTAGTCTTGTCGAAGCGGTAAAACTCTTCGGGCAGCAGTTTGTAACCGGTACCGTTTGCGGCGTTGTAGGTATCTACGAGTGCGGCGTCCACACCTGCTTCGGCTGCTATGATACCGCGTTTGTAGTCGGTCGTACCGCCATACGACATGCTGATAGCGATAGTTGTATCGGCCGACGTACCCATAATCAGGCTTAAATCCTTAATATTAGTAGCATTGTGAGAGTCGCTGATAGCGAGCGACAAGAATTGCGGCAGATTCACTTCCGGTACAGGCTCGGCGTCATAGCATGACGTCAGCACTGCACTCGCTGCCATTATAAAGGCCGTACACTGAAAGGCCGTACACTGAAGTGTACGGTTAATAAAGGAAAGTCCCTGCGGGACTCGCTTTTCCGAAACTGTTCTATTTTGTTTATTTGTCATATTTTAAATTTGAAGATTTGAAGATTTGATAATTCTTAATTTGTAATTTGTAATTTGTAATTCCTTCCTACCATCCCGGATTTTGCCAATCGTTACCGGTATGATTTTGCATTTTGTTAGCTTCGGTCATTTCGAGCGGATAGAAATAGTATTTTTCGCCGTAAGCGAGGCGTTCGATAGCGAAGCGTTGGTATGAAACAGGCTGACCGTCTTCGTTTGCCGTTATGCGCATTCCGGTAACGTAATGTGAGGTTTCTTCCATTATTTTCCAGCGTCGGACGTCGAAATAGCGGTTGTCGTCGAATGCCAGCTCTATGCGACGTTCGTTGCGATATTTTTTATCGAAACCGTCTTTTGTCATGCCGGAGGGGAAATCGGGCATACCGGCACGTTTACGGACAGCGTTAACGGCATCGCGTGCGGAGAGGCTCAAACCGTTACCCATATTTACGGCATTATCGGGGCCGTCGGCTTGATTGGCTGCTTCGGCAAAGTTGAGATACAGTTCGGCGAGGCGTATCTTGCGCAGTTCGCCGTCGGCGGAGTTATCCTTGTTTGATTTCCAGTTGTTGTATTTACGGAGATAGTATCCCGTGCGGGTATAGCGTCGGTCGGAACCCGATATTGCTTCTGATCCGCCGACGAAAGTCTCTACCGGTGCTGCGGGCGCTATTGTCGATTGCACTACTATTTCCATATTACGAATTTCTATCACATGTCCTGCTTCGGTTGCGAAGTCAAAGCGCAGGCGATGGTCGGCGGCTTTACCCCAGCCGAACTGCGTACACCATGATGTCAATTCTATTTCGATAGCAGTCCAGTCGGCTGCTTTCGGAAATTTAAGTACCTGACCTGTCTCGATACCGCCTGCCGCATTAGGCATACAGAAGAAAAACTCTCCTGTATTTATATCCTGCGGTGCTTTGTATTCCATGCGGAAATAGACACTTCCGGGCGGCGCTTTGAGGTCGGCGCCGATAGCAGTAGTATTGATAAAAGGGTCGCCGCCGGTGGCTTCGAGGCGGAACTCATCGCCGTTTTCGGTAACATTTATTTGGTTCAGTTCGCCGGTGTTGAGCGATATGGGATAATGGTCGTCGCGTCCCAGACCCGGTTCGCCTAACTGTCGCACGGCGCCGTTGAAGTATATCGAAGCATAGAAGCGCGGGTCGCGTCCGGCGTAGGGATTGGCAGGGTCATAGCCCGAAGCCGGATTGATGATGGGGTTGAGATGTTGCTCGTCGGTATAGCCTGTTATCGGCGCTTCGCCGTTAGCCATTTCGTAGCAGTCAACCAGTTCCTGCGTAGGGCATACGCCGGCCGTTGTTTGTCCTGCGGTGGTAGGCAAGCCCGATGATTGCCATATCGACAGACCGTGACCCGGATAGACCGTTTCCTTATCAAAAGCCTGCTGTTCGTCGTGATAGTTTATAAAGTAGTAAGCATAAGTATTTTGTGCTATTGAAGCGTCGGGTTGGGTATTAAACAATTCGTAGCCGTGTGCCAAACACTCTCCCAGAGCAGCGGCGGTAACAGTGCGGGCATCGGCCCAAGAGTATGTACCGTCGCTGTAAAGCGGGCTGGCGGCAAAAAGCACAGCCTGCGACTTGATAGCATGAGCCATAGCGCGTGTCATGATACCGTTTTGACCTGTCATAACCCGCCATGGGAAGCCCTGTTCCTGTTCGGGAGCGGCTAACGCTTCGTCGCAGTCGGCAACTATTTGTTGTACTACTTCCGAAACTTTTGCTCGGCGGTCGGCACCGAAATTATGCGTCGTTTCGTATGCTTGGGTAATTATCGGACATGCGCCGTAACGTTTTATCAGTTCAAGATAATAGTACGCACGCAAGGTACGAGCTTCAGCAAGCCATGACGATATTTCGCCGCCGTAGTTCAGAATAGAAGAAGGATCGAGTACCGACACATTGCTTATAAAGATGTTACACTTACGAATACCGTTGTAGAGATGTGTCCATGGGAAGTCAACGTTGGCGTATGCGGCGGCAGAATTGGCGTTGGCATACCAGCGGTTATAGAGAGAGCCGCCAAACATATCTTCCGAATGATGAGCATCATCGGTCAAAGCAGAGCGTTCGAGCGACGGGCCTATACGGTATCCGTAGCACGAGTTGAGGTATCCCTGCACGCCCGCACGGGTCTTAAACACTTGTTCCATCGATATGCGACCGTCGTTTTGCAGTTCGAGCATATCATTACAGGAAACGGCAAATGCGGTAAAGAGAAATAAAATATATTTTTTCATAATCTTCGTTGTATTTAGAATTTAACACTTAAACCGATATTATAAAGGCTGAAAACAGGTATAGAGATAATTTCGCCGCTGCTGCCCCATTCCGGTCCGTAGTCCGTACCTTTCAGGTTGTGCCATGTATAGAGATTTTGTCCGTTGAGATAGAGGCGTATTTGCTGTGCGGCAACGGCTTTTGAGATGTAGCGCGGTAAAGTATAACCTATTTCCGCATTTTTGAGACGGATATACGATTTGTCTTCAAGGAAGAACTCGTTAGCCTCATGATTGGCATTAGCTTTGGTAGATAGGGCGGGATATGTTATTTTGTCGCCTGCGGCATAGCGTTCGGCCGTCCATGCGCTGCGGTGCCACTGCGAATAAACGCCGTCGAAAGCGTACTCGTGGCGACCTGTACTCATATCGATAGTCCAAAACTGACCTATACCCTGAAACATGAAACTGAGGTCGAAGTTTTGAAATTTCATGCTGCCGTTAAGCGCGTAGGTATATCGCGGCAGTGCGCCGGTTCCCAGCGGAGCCTTATCCTTATCGTTGATAATACCGTCGTTGTTGAGGTCGCAGTATTTGAGGTCGCCAACTCGTGGGGCGCCTATTTCGTAAGTCAGACCGCTGTTGTGCAGTTCGTCGGCGCTGTTGAAAAAGCCGTTACCGTTGCTGCGGTCTATCAGGTAGCCGAATTGTTGCCCATAGGAATAGCCTTCCTGACGGATACGGTAGGCGTAATCGTCGCCTCGCTCGGCTTCATCGTTAAAGACTATTGTGTTTTTGGCGTACATTACCCAGCCGCCAAGGTCGAAGTGGAATTTTTTCGTTACCTGTTTGGCATATTGAGCCGACAGTTCATAGCCGCCGTTCTCGAATTTGCCGGCGTTAGTACGGGGATAATATCCTAACGGTATGCCCTGATATGCAGGAACGGTCGAAACCGAGCCGGACAGCATTGTGTTCATCTTTTCGCGGAATATATCAGCCGAAATCGAGAGATTGTTCATTATAGTCAGGTCTATACCGTAGTTTTGTTTCACTGATGTTTCGGGCGCTATGTTGGCATTGGCAGCCTGACCTTCGTTAATGATATATTTAAGGTATCCGCTCATTGAGCCGCCAGTCGCGAGGCTGATATTATCAAGATAGACATACCTGCCCAATCCCTGGTCGTTAGCCGTTTTGCCTGTTGATATACGCGGTTTGAGGTAAGTGATAAACTTATTGTCGCGCAGAAAATCTTCTTCCGTTATTACCCATCCTGCCGACAGAGCCGGAGTAGCGGTAAAGCGATGCTTGCGCGAGTAAGCTTCCGTTCCCGAATATCCGATGTCGAATTTCAACAGATAGCGGTTGTTGTAAGAATACGCCGCTTCTATGCCGCTAAGCAGACGTTTATACGGCAGCGATTCGTTGGCCGTGTTCATGTTTTGATAAAACGCGAACGCCGTAGCCGTCAAGTCGTGCTTCCCGAAGGTACGACGATAATCCAATACTCCCTTAAAATTGAGGTTGTAATAGTATGCGGTAGCTTTGCCGTATGACAAAGGAGTGTTTTCGTCGGTTCCGTAGCGTGTAAAAATCAGGTCTTGATAATTGTTTGAGCGTATCCATTTCTCGAAATTCTGACTTGTATTAAGGTTTTCGACCGAAAGCGTCTGATAGCCGCCGTAGCCGCTGAGGTTCAATCCTTGCGTAATGAAATCGAGGTTGAGTTTGGCAAAAAACTGCGCATATACGTTGGTATTGGTACGCACTTTAAAGCCGATGCGATTAAGAATGGCATAGACAGGCCATGTTTCGGTTTGGGTTACAACTACTTCGTTACCTGTTGTTTCGCCTGTTTCAGAGTTTTCCGTCAAAGGCGTAGCAGGTCCGAAAACGTAAGGCGGGACGGTAAACATACGGTAGTAAATATCGTTGCCGAAAGTTTCTCCGTTAGGATTATTTGCCGGTCCGCGTTCGCGCTTGATATTGCCGCTCAAATTCAGACCTACCGACAGTTGCTTGTGGAGTTTCAGGTCAACGTTCGACCGAAAGTTAGCCCAGAGATAATCGTTGTTAGGGTTATATTTGGTTTGCTCTGTTTTCCACATTCCGTTTTGATGCATCACATTGAGGTTAGTAAAAAACTGTGTTCTTTCGGTACCGCCGGTAAAATTTATTCCTGCGCGCTGCATAAACGATTGGTCTTTCATATACATTTGTCGCCAGTTGTTGTTGGGATAATTTTGACGCGGATAAGTATTAGGGTCGGCATCGGGTTGAAAACCGGCAACCGTTTCGCGGTCAAAAAAGTAGTATTGGCCGAGACCGTCGTTATAGGCGGCTTGATTTTTCATAGTAACATATTCTCCCGAATGAATGAAATCCAACTGTGTAGAAGGTCGTTCTATCGTGTTGTCGATTTTCACATCCACCGTTACTTTGCGCTGCACACCTCGTTTGGTAGTTATCACAATCACGCCGTTACCGCCTTGTATGCCGTAGAGCGCTTGTGTTGAAGCGTCTTTAAGCAGGCTTATCGATTCTACTTCCATTGCCGAGATATATTCCAAAAGGTCGGTAGCGTAGTTGCGGTATGTAAAGCCGTCGATAACTAACAGCGGCTGGTAAGCGCCGTTGGTTGATGCTCCGCGTGCCCAGAAAGCCGTCGCTATGCGAGACGGTTCCGACGATGTTTCGCGCGTAATAAGTCCCGCCAATCTGCCTGCCAGCGTGGTACCGAGATTGGCGGCGGGTGTGCGTTCAAGTATTTCGCCTTTAACGGTTGATACTGCGCCGGTTATGTCGCCTCGTCGCTGACGGCTGAAACCCATCAATACTTCGTCGTCGTTATCAAAAACTTCTGCTTTTTCGAGGATAATATCCAAGTCTCCGCCTGTTTTTATATCAACCGATTGCGTTTTGTAGCCGTTAAGCACAAACTGCGCCTTACTGCATACGTCGCCTATTACAAGCTGATAGACGCCGTCGGTGTTGGTTACTGTGCGGTATGGAGTACCGAAGCCCGAAATGGCGACGCCTGAAAGCGGTTTGCCGTTGGCGTCGCTTACTTTGCCGCTTATTTGAAGCAAGAAGTCGTTCTGCGAATGCACTATACCGCTCAACAACAAACACAGCAGGCTTAATATGTTTCTGAAATATTTTATTTTCTTCATGATTCTTAATTCTTAATTTGTAATTCTTAATTCGTAATTCGTAATTTTTAATTCTTATTTCGTAATTAGTTCTCACCATCACGGATTTTGCCAGTTATCGCCTGTCAGCGGCAACAGTTTGTTGACTGC
>JAITHS010000036.1 GCA_031279875.1 Tannerella sp. | reverse complement strand
TAATCCGGCACCGGAAAGTACTGATTGTTAAACGTATTAAGTTCCTGCAAGATGCGTTCTTCAAACTCAACAGCATTAGAGTTACTAATGTAAACTTCCAATGCTTTTGTAATGCGTTCAACCTCCCGCTTCAGATCGGTGATATCATATTGAGTAACTTTACAGTTACCTATCAGCGTATTAAATGCCGAAATATCTATCCCGATAGTGTGCATACCGAGTTCGCAAGCCTGTACCATTGTAGTACCGCTTCCCGAAAACGGGTCAAGAACAATGTCGCCGTTGTGGAAATATTTTTGTTGTTTAAAGTTGTCGGTATGGCTATCTAAAAAGTACTCAACGAGTTGCGGAATAAATTTACCTTTGTATGGATGCAGACGGTGGACGTGTTTAGTTGTTTCGGCTTCCTTGTATCGGTCAAATGACAATGCCCAATTCAAATCATCGCCGAGCCGTTCCTTATAATTGACTTCGCGGGCGCCATTGTATGATTTGTAATAATCTATCAGGTCATGCAGGTCAACTTGCGTAGCGCCGTTGTCGCCAATCTTGCGGATGCGGCCATACTGAATCAGGTAAGCGATGTTGGATGTCGTTACGTTCTTGCCGAGATGGTTGCTTGCCCAGTCGCTTGCTTGCTTGATGCTTAATAATTCAGGCTCCTTTACTGTCATTGTCGTTACTATATGTTATATCAGGTTCGACTTTGGTTTTGTCAATAAAGAGGTTGGCGTTGAACATTGAGAGTTCGTTTTCGTCGGGGACGGGACTGAGTTTGGCAAACTTCACAAAATCAGACAGTTGCAGGATTTGTTTCAATGTGTCATAGACTTCCTTGTTACCCGGTTCTTCGTTGCGCATGATGTCAAGGATTTCGGACGAGGTATGTTCCATTGCCGATGCGCCGTAACGAGCTGTTATATAGCGTCTTAGCGTATCTGTTATTTCGGTGTGGTATTCTTTGCTGTGTCCCTGTTGCCAGAGTTTGCGTTCGCGTATTTCGCGTAACTCCTTGATAGCCTGTTCGTGAGGCGGGATTTTCGGTTCATTGGAGCGGACGCCGTTTACTGATTTCGGACGTCGTTGCCATTTTCGGTAAAAATACCACGCTGCGCCGAGCAACAGCAACACAAAGAGAATGCCGAAAATCAGCCCGTAGTAGTCGGCCAGAACGAACGGCGGTTTCCAGATGTCTTTGATGTCGTAGAAGTCGTCGGGCTTATCGAGTTTCACTGTGGGTGCGATTACTTTGAGCGCCACCTGATTGGAGCGTATCGTATCGCGTCCGTCGATGGCGATGAACGGCGGCAGGAGGAACAGAGTGTCGGGTTCGAAAGACGTTATGAGGACGTCGAACTTGATTTCCTGACGGTTGTTCTTGATGTCGGTCGTGTCGGGGGTCGTTATTTGTAGTGCCTCGACGCCTTCGGTAACGTATTCTTTCGGTAGGGGGATTATTATCGCTTTGCCCTTGTCGGTTGTTACGGTAACGTGGAGTAGTGATTGTTCGCCGATGAGGATTTCGGGTACATCGATCTTAACGTCAACTAACGTTTGTGCATTGGAAAGCGAGAAGGTGATCCACGACAACAAAAATATTATTATTCTCATAATCAAATAATTAATTACGTTTATGGAACAAAGTCAGTAGAGAGCTAACGTAGTCGTCTTCGGTACGGACGGAGACGCTGTCAACGCGGCATTTTTTGAATGCCTGCGTCATATCGTCCTGTCGTTGTTTCCACCATTTGCCGTAAAGTCGTCGAACGGACGATGACGATGTGTCGATCCACCGTTCTAAGCCCGTTTCGGCGTCTTTCATTTTCATCAGTCCGACTGGGGGCAGTTCTGTTTCTCGGCGGTCATAAACCTGAATAGCAACCACATCGTGTTTACGGTTTGCGATAGTGAGTGCGTCGGAGTAGTTGCCTTTATCAATGAAATCGCTGATAATAAACGTTGTACATCGTTTTTTGATAGCATTAGTCAGATATTTCAGTGCTGCGGAGATGTCGGTTTGTTTGTTTTCGGCGTGAAAATCAAGCAGTTCGCGGATGATATAGAGGATATGTTTACGACCTTTCTGCGGCGGGATAAACTTTTCGATTTTGTCGGAGAAGAAAATAACGCCGATTTTGTCGTTGTTTTGGATAGCCGAAAAGGCGAGTGTGGCGGCTATTTCGGTTGTAACCTCGTTTTTCATCATGTTGACCGTTCCGAAATCTTTGCTTCCGCTGACGTCAATGAGCAACATGACGGTGAGTTCACGTTCTTCTTCAAATACTTTGACGTAAGGGCGTGCATATCTGGCAGTTACATTCCAGTCGATGTCGCGCATATCGTCGCCGAACTGATATTCGCGTACTTCGCTGAACGCCATACCTCGCCCTTTGAACGCCGAATGGTATTCGCCCGCGAAGATATTGCGTGACAGTCCGCGTGTTTTGATTTCTATCTTCCTGACTTTTTTAAGTAACTCGTTGGTTTCCATAAAATTACGACATCGAATTATGGAACTTCAACTTTGTTAAGTATCTCGCTAATAATCTCTTCCGAAGTAAGGTTATTCGCTTCCGCCTCATAGGAAAGACCGATACGGTGTCGCATAACATCGTGGCAGACAGCGCGTACATCTTCCGGGATCACATATCCTCTTCGTTTGATAAAGGCGTAGGCGCGTGAGGCGAGGGCAAGATTGATTGAAGCACGCGGTGAGGCTGCGAAAGCAATCATGTTAACAAAATCTTTCAACTGATATTCAGCGGGATAGCGTGTTGCAAAAACGATGTCAATGATATACTTTTCGATTTTTTCATCGAGATATACTTCTTGCACTACTTTCCGAGCTTCAAGAATTTCATCTGTTGTCAGGATTGGTTTCAAGACAGGTTTTTCGGCGCCGATGTTTTGTCTTATGACCAGTTTTTCTTCTTCTTTTTTTGGATATTTGATAACGGCTTTGAGCATGAAACGGTCAACCTGTGCTTCGGGAAGCGGATAGGTACCTTCCTGTTCGATAGGGTTTTGCGTTGCCATAACGAGGAAAGGCGACGGCAGTCGGTAAGTTGTTTCGCCGATTGTAACTTGCCGTTCCTGCATTGCTTCCAAAAGTGCGCTCTGTACCTTTGCCGGTGCGCGGTTGATTTCGTCTGCCAGCAGGAAGTTGGCAAAAATCGGTCCTTGTTTGACCGTAAACTCCTCATTTTTTTGACTGTAAATCATCGTGCCTACGACGTCGGCAGGCAGCAGGTCGGGAGTAAATTGGATACGGCTGTACTTGGCGTCAATAAGTGACGCAAGTGATTTGATAGCCAGCGTTTTAGCCAGCCCCGGAACGCCTTCGAGGAGGATATGTCCATCGGAAAGCAGTCCGATAAGGAGGGATTCGACGAGGTGTTTTTGCCCCACGATAGTTTGTCCCATCCCGGAGATAATCATGTTCACAAAAGCGCTTTTAGATTCGATGCGCTCGTTGAGTTGACGGATATCTACTGTCTCATTCATAAGATTAGTACATTTATAGTTTAAAAATTAGTTCCTTAATCAGTTTAAAATCGTGAAAAGTCGCACAACCGCCACTTTTCGGGGTGCAAAGTTATAAATGTTAAATCTAAAAATAAAATTTTCGCAGTTAAATAAAACTAATTTTAACGAAATGATGTTATAAGCCTTATCTCGAATATATTTCGCGCTGTTTTCTAATGGCTCGATCTTTCGATGACATGCTTTTAGCGTCGATGCCGTACTTCGCCGGAAGCGGCATAGTCAGAGTAATTCCGAGCGGCAAAATATCGGGATCTTTGAACTTACTTTTGTTTTCTTCGTAAATATAGACCCAGAACATTTTGTCGCCGTAGTAACGTTCGGCAATGAATCGGAGTGTCATACCTTGTGTTACTTTTATTGTTTTGGGAATTTTGGTTTCTTTGGTAGCGTCCTGTTGTTTGTTTTTTTGTTCTATTTCGGGATTAGGTCGGTCGGCGCGTTTCGTTTGTTTGCCGGTGTCGGCCGACGACGGCGCCAGCCAGTCGATAGCGTTTCCGTTACGATTAATGCTGTCGGTTTTTACTTCTGCGATTGCTTCCTGCGGTTGGGTTTCGACAGTGTTGTCATTGTTGTCGGCTTCGTCGTCGTCGCCGACTTCTTTTTCGTCGTCGGACGAAAGATATCCTTCCGTGATAGTTTCCTGAGGTTCTGCGCCGATAGGATATGGCTCGGTGTAAGGATTATTGCCGCCGGATATTTGGGTTATATTGTTGTTTTTATCCGAGTTATGGTGAAGGAAAGCGTATGTGCCTGCGCCTACGCCTGCTATGATTAGCAACGGCAGTACGATGAACCATACCCATATCGGGATAGAAAACGGTAATCGGGTGTTGGTTGTTTGGGGGGCAGAAACATTTTCGTCTTTGTCTTCTTCCGCAATGACGATCGTGTCGTCATCATTTTCCGAAGAAGTAACTTCAACTGTGTCGTCAGGTTTGAGCAAATTGAAAATTTCATCATCTTCGCTAACCTTTTCGTAAGTTTCTTCCAAATCTTCTGTTGTTTCCAACTGTTCTGTTGTTTGCGTTACTATTTCTGTTCGTTCATCGTTATCTTCATTGATATTTTCAAACTCGTCGGCGTCGGCAACCTCGTCTATTTTGTAGTAATCGCCAAACGCTTCAACCGGTTCGAAGTAAGAGAAAGGTTTGTTTATCTGCTCTTTAAACTGTTTATCCGGCACAAAAGTAATTTTATGACGTGATGGCAATACGATACGTGCGCCTGTTTGCACATGTACGCTTTCACGCTCGCGCACAATTACTACTTTAAAAATCCCCAGCCCCGAAACTTTTACCGATTTGTTGTTTTCGATACCTTTAATAATATAGTCGGCAAGGATGTTTATAAATTTTGCAGTGTGATAGGCGTCTAACTTCGTCTTTTCAGCCAGAAGTTGCGCTAAAATTTGTTCGTCTATTCTTTCATTCATTGTTCATCTAATTTTTTCAAAAATATTTTCCATAATGAGGCCGGTTTAAAAACAGATGTCAATTTAGGGGGGATTAGATATCGTTTGCCGTTTGCGGGATTGACGGTTATACGTTCGGATTTTTTCTTCGCATCAAACTGTCCGAGGCCGGATATGTTTACCGTCCCACCATTAGAAATAACATCCCCCATCAACTCGAAAAGAGCTGACAGAGTAGCCGTAGCTTCTGTTGGTGGCATATCTAATTGCCTTGATAATGTTGTTATTAATTCAACGTCTTTCATAAAAAATGTCTCAAAAATTGGCAAATGAACTTCATTATTCGGCTGCAAATATACGAACTTTTTTTTGAACTACCAAATTTTTCGGCATTTTTTTTCAAAAAAAATTTCAACTAAACTTTTTTACTGTTTCGATAAACCTATCTAACTCGCTGTTGCTGTGAGAAATAGAGAGAAAATCGGCTTCAAATTGCGATGGAGAAATATAAAAACCGTTTTTGAGCATATAACGAAGAATAATGTAAACATATAAAAATGTTTACAACAATCCAAAAAAAATGTTTACCTTTGCGGCGAAATTAAGTAATAAAATAACTAAATTTATGAATTTAAATGAAAAAAATTAACGTTTGCAAGAGAAGACTATTCTCAATTTTAATGTTGCTGTGTATATGTTTGCCGCTTGCGGCACAGACAGGCGTTACCCTCAAAGGACGGATCATTGATACATTCGGTGAACCGTTGCCCGGAGCCGTGATTTCAATTATCGGCAGTACGAGAGGTTCGGCGGCCGACGAAGACGGCAAATTTGAGTTAAATAATGTTATCACAGGAACCCGACTGAAAGTTACTTTTCTCGGGATGCAAGACAAGGAGATAACATTCGACGGCAAGAACGATTTGATAGTCGTGCTTGAAGACAAGACGAGCGAACTTGACGAAGTTACGGTAGTCGCTTTCGCAAAGCAAAAAAACGAATCGGTACTCGGATCCGTTACGACCATCAAACCTTCGGAACTTAAAACGCCCAGCAGTAACCTGACAGCCGGTTTTGCCGGCAAATTAGCAGGAGTTATCGCCTATCAGCGAAGCGGAGAACCGGGGCAAGACAATGCGGAATTTTTTATCCGCGGCGTTACTACTTTCGGAACGGGCAAATCCAACCCCCTGATTTTGATTGACAACACAGAATTGACTTCGTCGGACTTGTCGCGCTTAAACCCCGACGACATTGCCAGCTTTTCAATCCTCAAAGACGCCACTGCGACAGCGCTTTACGGAGCTCGCGGCGCTAACGGCGTGATTCTTGTTACAACAAAAGAAGGTAAACAAGGCAAAATGAAACTGACTTTCAGAGTTGAAAACTCATTTTCGGCGCCAACAAAAGATATTGATGTAGCAGACCCGATTACGTTTATGAAACTTCACAACGAAGCAGTGAGAACACGTAATCCGCTGGCGCAGTTGCCCTATCTCGAAAGCCACATTGCCGCCCGCGAGCAAGGAATGAATCCTTTCGTATATCCTGCCGTAGATTGGAAATCGATGATGTTCAAAGACTTCACAGCCAATCAGCGCGGAAATATGAATATTTCCGGCGGAGGAAATATCTCCCGTTATTACGTTGCACTCACTTATGCACGCGATAACGGTATCCTGCAAGTTGATCCCGTAAACAGTTTCAACAACAACATCAGGCTCAACAAGTACGGAGTACGCTCGAATGTAAATATCAATCTGACCGAAACAACGGAATTAGCCGTCAGAGTAAACGGCACTTTCGACAGTTATCAGGGACCCATATCAGGAGGCACATCGCTCTATAACGCTGCTATTAAGGCAAATCCGGTGATGTTTCCTGCTTCTTACGCCCCCGACCAAAGCCACAGTCATACCAATCACGTACTGTTTGGCAACTACGGAAACGGAGGCGAATACATGAATCCATACGCCGAAATGCTGCGAGGATACAAAGAATCGGAAGAAACGGTCGTAATTGCACAATTAGAGCTGAAACAAAATCTGGATTTCCTTACCAAAGGATTAAAAGTCCGCGTGCTGGGAAGTTCCACCCGCAACTCTTACTACGACATCCCACGCTCGTATAATCCGTTCTATTATAACGCATCGCCCGCTCTTTATGACAAAGTTAAAGACGTCTATATCCTGACCGATCTCAATCCCGATTCGGGAACCGATTATTTGAGCTACAGCCAGTCGGCAGGACAAAAACGAGTAAGCAGTTCGATATATTTAGAAACATCACTATCCTACGACCGCACTTTCGAGGAAATGCACAACATCAGCGGTATGTTGGTGTGGACTGCACGCGAAGCAAAAAGCGCCAACGAATCAACCTTGCAAAAATCATTGCCGTCGCGCAATCTGGGATTAGCAGGACGTTTTACTTACGGTTTGTGGGACCGCTACTATGCCGAATTTAACTTCGGTTACAACGGCTCGGAACGCTTTGACCGCAATCATCGATGGGGCTTCTTCCCCTCCGCAGGATTAGGTTGGATTGTCTCCAAAGAAGCCTTCTGGGAAAGCACACCAATAGCCCAAATCGTTAACATGTTGAAACTCAAAGGCTCTTACGGGCTGGTAGGAAACGACAACATAGCCGACGACCGTTTTTTCTACCTCTCGGAAGTAAACATGAACGACAGCAATCGCGGCTTCAATTTCGGAACCGAATTTAGTAGCGGATATAACGGAATATCAATATCGCGATATGCCAACAGCAAAATCGGCTGGGAAATATCTCACAAATTGAATTTGGGTGTTGAGATGAAACTGTTTAAAGATCTTGAAATTCAGGCAGAATATTTTACTGAAAGACGTACCAATATTTTGCAGGCACGCGCCGATATACCAACCATTATGGGATTGCAGAATATGGGTTCAAGTCCGCCGAGAGCAAATATCGGCGAAGCCAAAGGACACGGCGTAGATTTGTCGGCTGACTATTCCCACTCTTTCAACAAAGACTGGTGGGCAACGATAAGAGGTAATTTCACTTACGCCAGCAGTAAATATTCCATTTACGAAGAACCCGATTATTCCGCTACGCCATGGTTGAGCTATGTCGGTTCAAAACTCAGCCAGCCGCGAGGATTAATTGCCGAACGACTTTTTGTAGATGCCGAAGACGTCAATAATTCGCCCAGACAGGATTTCGGCGAATATATGGCAGGCGACATCAAATATATGGACATCAATAAAGACGGCGTCATAGACAATCGCGACAGAGTTGAGATAGGATTACCCACGACGCCCGAAATTATTTACGGTTTCGGTATCTCATCAGGATACAAAAATGTTGATTTCAACTGCTTCTTCCAAGGTTCCGGCCGTTCGTCTTTCTTTATCGACCCCGCCAGAATCAGTCCCTTTACACAGCCCGGTTCGGATGAGTTCGGCGGCAAAAAAGGAAATACCGCCCTGCTTCAATTCATCGCCGACAGCCATTGGAGTGAAGAAAATCAGGACGTATATGCCCTCTGGCCACGATTGTCGTCAATTGCTATCGGTAACAATAACCAAAGAAGTACATGGTGGATGCGCGACGGAACGTTTCTGCGCATGAAATCGGCCGAAATAGGTTATACCATGCCACAAGCCACAGCCCGTAAACTCAATATGGAAAATGCCAGAATCTATTTGAGTGGCACAAATCTGTTTACACTCAGCAGTTTTAAACTGTGGGATACCGAAATGGGAGGCAACGGATTAGGCTATCCCGTACAGAGAGTAATTAATATAGGTCTTCAACTTTCATTTTAAACAGAAATAGACATGAAAAAAATATTTTTTATAGTTTTGATCGCAATCATGATGTCTAACACATCATGCAACGATTATTTGGATGTTGTACCCGAAGGTACTCCTTCGATGGACAACGCTTTCAGCAACCGCATCAATGCCTTTAAATATCTGCATACATGCTATAGTTATTTGCCCATTTTCGATGATGCCGGACAGGCGCCGGGTTTTCTCGCAGGCAACGAACACTGGCTCATCCCCAAAGGCACCGGCTTTATTGATACACGATTGAATATCACCGCATGGGAAATAGGACGAGGATCCCAAAACAGTAATAATCCCTACAAAAACTATTGGGACGGCGCTAATGCGGCAACAAACCTGTGGATAGGTATTCGAGACTGTAATATCTTTATCAACAATATCTACAAAACAAAAGATGTTGACGATTACGAACGCGACAGATGGATATGCGAAGCCAAATTCCTCAAAGCGTATTATCATTTCTACCTCTTTCAGTTGTATGGCCCTATTCCGATAATGGATACGGAAATGCCTGTTGACGGCTCGATTGAAGAAGTGCGCCGCTATCGCGACCCTGTCGATCAGGTTGTAAGTTACATATCTAATCTTTTAGACGAATCGATAGAATATCTGCCTCTTACGATAGTGGAAGAAGGTCAGGAAATGGGACGCATCACTCAACCTATTGCCAAAGCCGTCAAAGCGCAACTGTTATTGCTGGCGGCAAGCCCGCTCTTCAACAACGGCGACTATGCCAACGAAAAAGACAATCGGGGAGTAGCCCTCTTCTCCGCACAATACGACGAAAACAAATGGAAACTCGCTGCCGATGCTGCTTTTGATGCAATCCAAACGGCAGAAGAAGCCGGACACAAGATGCACTATTTTATAGATCCGATAATCATCTCGCCCGTAACACGCAAACTGTTGGATATCGGAGGAGCGGTTACGACAAGATGGAACAGTGAAATAATCTGGGGCAGTACACGCAATTCAAACGAATTACAGACAATCTCGATGGCAAAATCAACTACCGGAGCTTATTATACCGCTCGTTCGCTGCTGTCGCCTACTCTGGCTGTTGCCGAACAGTTTTATTCGTCAAACGGAGTACCCATATCCGAAGACACTACACAGTTCTGGAATACAAACTATCCCGACCGCTACGCAACGGCAACTATCAATAACGAATGGAACAATGCCTATTATATGGAAATAGGACAGCAAACGGCAAACCTTCACTTCTATCGCGAACCACGCTTTTATGCCTCGCTTGTTTTCGACCGCTGCGTGCGATACAGTTCAGGCATGACTAACGACGCGCAGGCCACGCTGTCCAAAATCCGTATGCGCAGAACCGAAGCCGCCGGTTTAATAAACTCCGAAGACCACTCCATCACCGGATATCTGAACAAAAAAGTATGCAGTTACAGAAGCAATTTAACAAGCTCAGGATGGACGCCTTATCGCTATTCGTTTCCTATTATCCGCCTTGCCGAATTGTATCTGATGTATGCCGAAGCATTGAACGAAACGCTTCCCGCACCCGACCAAAGAGTGTGGGACGCTGTTGACTCCGTACGCATCCGCGCCGGCATTCCCGGAGTAAAAGAAGCATGGAACAAATATTCACGCTATCCCAACAAGCCGTTGAGCCGTGCCGGAATGAGCGAAATAATCCGTATCGAACGACTTAACGAACTTGCCGGCGAAGGCAAACGTTTCTGGGACATGCGCCGCTGGAAACAAGAACTGCCGAACGAAATACTCGGATGGAACATTGACGGTAATACTCTCGAAACTTTTTACAGAGTAACAGTAGTCTTTGAACGACCAAGATTCAATCCCAGAGAATTTTTATGGCCTTTAAGTATAGGATCAATTCAAAAAAATCCTAACCTTAAACAAAATCCGGGATGGTAAATTTACAGTATATTAACAGATAAAATAGTTTGAAAGATGAAAAAAATAATTATAAAATATTATATAGCAATAGCTTTATTGAGCGTGCTTGGTTTGACGGGATGCGGTCAGGAAGAAAGATTCGGACAGAACCCGACCGACAGCGTCGCACCGGCTCCTCCTACAAATATTTCGATTGAAAATATCAACGGCGGAGCAGTCATCAGTTTTACAGCGCCAAACGACGAAGACCTGCTCTGCGTAGTAGCCTCATATATGATTAACGGGAAAGAACGAACCGTCAAAGCTTCACCGTATGTTAACAAACTGACGGTTGACGGCTTCGGTTCGGAAAACGAATTTCAGGTATTCCTCAAAAGTGTGGACAAAAGCAAAAACGAATCCAATCCCGTTCCTGTCTCAATTCACCCCTTAATGCCGCCCGTAAAGCAGATATTTGAAACGTTGGACATATTAGACAGTTTCGGTGGTATAAAATTATCATGGCACAACACTACCGGCACTAATATTATCGTTGAAGTATCCAAAAAAGACGGCGACGAATGGGTTTCGGTCGAAAATTTCTACTCCAACAGTATCGACGGACAGGCAAGTATTCGCGGCTTCGAACCCGTACCTGTAACATTCCGCTTCAGAATACGCGACCGCTGGGATAACTATTCCGAATTTAGGGTAACCGACAATTTGCCGCTGGAAGAAAAACAACTCGACAAATCAAAATTTAGAACGGTTTCAGCTTTGCCCGGCGACATACCGCCTCTCGGCTCTTATACTATCGACAGAATATGGGATGGTAGATGGGGCGTTTCCGGTACTTTCTGGCATGGAGCCTCAAATCCGAACAACATGGGAAGAACAGCTACTTTCGATATGGGACAAAAGGCAAAAATAAGTCGCTTCAAACAGTATCAAAGAACCGACAATGCCGTATGGATATATGGTCATAACAATCTGAAACACTACAAGATTTATGGCTGCGACGTACTGACGCCGGAGATGTATGCCGGAGGTTATACCGACCCCGATAATGAGGCATACATACTGCCTACATTTGAAGGCTGGACGGAAATAATGGAAGTTAGATGCCACAAACCTTCGGGCGAAAGCGGCGTTGTTACCAACGAAGACAAAGAATATATCCTTGCCGGTGATGAGCATGAGGTTCCTATCGAAGCTCCGGCTTTCCGCTATGTGCGTATTCTTGTGCTGGAAAACTGGTCGGGTGGCACAATAGCTCAAATGGATGAAATTACTTTCTGGGGAAAAATTATCGAATAACACTTAAACCATATTAAAGATGAAAATTATATTAAAATATGTTGTTTTTTGCATGGCGGCTTTTGTAGCGGTTTCATGCAGCGATTTATACGAAACGCACAAAAAGTATCTCGACATGGGCGAAGAAACTTATATCGGCAAGGCTGATAGCGTGAAAGTGAACGGCGGCTTAAATCGCGTAGAAGTAAAGTGGAAACTGAACGCCGACCCAAAAATCAACAAATGTCTGATTTCGTGGGGCAGCGATTCGCAACCGGTAGAAGTGCCGGTAACAACTCCGAACGTCAACATGTCGAAAATCATTGATATAGCCGAAGGTAACTATATCTTCAAGATTGTAGTGATGAGCGCTACGGGCAAGCAATCACTCGAACAGACTGTTTCCGGCTCGTCCTACGGCAATGCCTATATAGCGCGCTTGCCACAGCGTGCCGTCAAATCAATTGTCGTCTCCACAGCCGGCGCTACAATCTCTTGGACACCCGAAGAAGGCTGCGTCGGCGTCAGGCTCGAATACATAGCCGACAACGGTGCCGCTCAAACGATTACCATCGACGGCAATGCGGCAACTACTCTGATAGCAGACTTCAAACCCGGTTCGGAATTTAAGGCTTATACGCTCTTCAAACCGGAAAAAGAAGCCATCGACGTCATCGCTTCACTTCCGGCAACACATGTGTTCCCGCAGTAAACCCTTGCAGCGGTTTCAAACCCTGCAAGCGGTTTGCAGAACCCTTGCAGCGGTTTGCAGAACCCTTGCAGCGGTTTGCAGAAAGCAGAAAGCAGAAAGCTCCAAACCACTTGCAGGGTTTAAAACCACTGCAAGGGTTTTGGATACCGTCATTACCTATCGTTTGGTGGTATCATTCCTGCTACCAGTGACGAATGCCTTGTTTAATCAATCACTTAACTTTCTTGAGGCCGGCTTCCGTGAGAATAGTTTTTTTTATATAAAAACAAGTACCACGTCATTGCGAGGTACCACTAACCACTACCAATGACGGACGTCAGACCGGTTCGGCATACAGTTCGAAAGCATCCGCCTTAACAATCGTCGCATTACAAAAATCGCCGATTGTAGAAGAATGATTTTCTTTACTTTCTATTAGCACTTCGGGATCTATTTCGGGCGAATCATACTCCGTCCGACCGATAAA
>JAITHS010000033.1 GCA_031279875.1 Tannerella sp. | reverse complement strand
GGGCTATTCATAACGCTCAATTCCTTTATTCTCAGAACCTTGTCTGCACAGGAACGACCGGCGGACTTATCAAACAGGCGTTTGCCGACAACGGATATACCCAGAGCAATATCCGCTGTATGCACTCCGGACCTATGGGCGGCGATGCCGAAATTGCCGCAATGGTGGTTCGAAAGATGATAGACCTCGCTATCTTCTTGATCGACGACCTCAGCCCGCAACCGCATGAGGCTGATATTCAGATGCTTTTGCGTCAGTGTCGAGTACACAACGTACCTATCGCCTGTAACCGTTACAGCGCAGACCTGATGATTACTTCAACCCTTTGGGATGATGATTCTTATATCCCGATGGAACCGAAGTATATACATTTTAATCGTTAAAAATATATAAATTATACTTATTATTATGAAACTTAAAGAATTTACGGGCGAGTTGCTGGGGACGTTTTTGTTGACCGTTTTAGGATGCGGCTCGGTTGCTGTGGCGGTGCTTTTCGGCGAGTACAGCGGCATTTTTCAAATCGGATTAGTGTGGGGCATCGCCGTCACGCTGGCTATCTATTTGACGCGGCATTTATCGAATGCCCATCTTAACCCTGCCGTTACGCTGGCGATGGTTTTCAGCCGACGGATGAAAGCCAACAAGATACCAATATATCTGACGGCACAATTAATCGGCGCATTTATTGCAGGCGCTGTCGTTTTCATACTGTTTGAACCTTCGATTGAGGCTTATGAAGAAGCTAACGGCATAATTCGCGGCACCGACGCCTCGGTCATCACGGCAAAAATATTCGGCGAGTTTTATCCCAATCCGGGCGGAAGCGCTGTCGTTTCGATGCCATTAGCGATTACCGCAGAGTTTTTCGGCACTTTTTTGTTAGTACTTGCCATTTTTGGCCTCACCGAAGACGCCAACACCGGTCGGCCGGGAAACAACATAGCACCCTTATTTATAGGACTTACCGTATCGTCGGTGATATGGCTTATAGCACCGTTGACGCAGTCGGGCATCAATCCGGCAAGAGATTTTAGTCCGAGAATGTTCTCAATGCTGGCAGGATGGGGCAAAGCAGCGCTGCCGGACGCTTGTGGCGGTTTCTTCTGGGTTTACATCCTCGCTCCCATCGCAGGAGGCGGATTGGCAGCTCTGCTCGAACCGTTAATGAAACGAATAAATGTTAAAGAATGTTAAAAAAAAATATGAAGACAAAATTGATTTTTACCGGTGGATTTCTCGGTGCGGGAAAAACCACTCTATTATGGAAAGCGGCAGAAGAGGCCGTTAAACAGGGACTTAATGTCGGACTGATCACAAACGATCAGGCGCCGGAATTGGTTGACAGCGCACTATTAGCGCACGCAGGGTTGAAAGTAGCGGAAGTCAGCGGCAGTTGTTTTTGTTGCAATTTCAACGGTTTTACCGACGCGGCACAGCGTGTTCGCAGCGAGGCAGGCGCCGATGTGCTTATTGCCGAGCCGGTAGGCAGTTGTACCGACCTGTCGGCGACTATTCTGCAACCACTCAAAAAATTTTGGAATCGCGACTACGATGTAGCACCGTTGACCGTACTCGCTGACCCCGAACGACTTACCGACATTCTTGCCGGACATTCCGCAGGTTTGCACGACGATGCAGCCTATATCTATCGTAAACAATTGGAAGAGAGCGATATAATACTCATTACCAAGACCGATTGCTATGATGCCTCCGTGATAGAGACGCTTCAAAAGCGTACCGCAGAAGCGTTTCCGTTTGCCGATGTTATGTTTGCAAGTGCGCAGACAGGAGAAGGTATAGCGGAATGGTTTTCGGAAGTTTATGGTCGTTCGGACGCCGGAAAGCGCGTAGTATCAGTCGATTATGACACCTACGCGCATGGCGAGGCAGTGCTTGGCTGGCTCAACGGAACAGTGCTGTTAAGCGGCAACAAAGTAAACTGGAACGACTTTACCGGCGACTATCTTCGCAACCTGTCGTATTGTTTCGACGACGCCAACTATCCCGTCGGACACGTCAAAGTTATAGCCGAAAAAGACAGTCAGTATCTGGCAGGCAACCTGACCGGAAAATATGATACTTTGCGATTTCGCGGCAATATCGAGCCGTGCGACACTATCCGGCTTACCGTTAATGCGCGCGTAGAGACATCGCCCGAAACGCTAAACGACATCGTTATCAAAACTCTCGAAAATACCGCCGACAAACGTTGCAAAACCCAAACGCTTGCGTGGCGCTACCTCATGCCCGGTCGCCCAAACCCAACACACAGGTTCGCAGAAGCAATTTGATTTTTATTATGAACCGTTTAAAATTATTTTTTACATTAACGACAATGTTTGTGATTTGCGCTACGGCGCAGGAACCGCAGACGGTTATCACCTTTCAGGCGGGCAATTATAAGTTCAGCGTCCTTTCGGAAGGCGGCAGACAGGGCAACAGCAATCTGCTCAAAGGCGCTACAGACGAACAACTCAAAAAATATTTGCCCGACGGGACTTTCCCTCTCGGAACACATGCATTTTTGGTGCAAACACCCGACAACAATATCCTCATTGACGCAGGATATGGCAAACTGCTGTTTCAAAACCTGAAATCGCTCAAATTAGATGAAACGAAAATTCACATCATCCTGCTCACACACATGCACGGCGACCATATCGGCGGACTGCTCAAAGACGGCAAAACGGCTTTTCCCAACGCCAAACTGTATCTCTCGAAAAAGGAACATGACTACTGGATGAACCTCGGCGAACGCGGCGCAACACAGCAGAATGTCCTCAATGCCTACAAATCCGTTTTGCACCTTCTCGAACCATACGATATTGATAATCAAGGAGAAGGCATCAAACGCTGTGCAGGTATAATCCCCATCGCTGCTTACGGACATACTCCCGGACATACCGCATATTATCTGAAAGATGCTAACTGGCTGATATGGGGCGATTTAACACATGCCATGCCTATCCAGATGCCCTGTCCGGAAGTGGCGTTGAGTTTTGATGTTGACGCCGCAAAAGCGATTGAGAGCCGCAAGAAAATACTCAAACACATCGTTCAAAACGGCGTTACAGTAAGCGGTATGCACATACCTTTCCCCGCCGTCGGCAAAATAAAAGAAGCAACAGAAGG
>JAITHS010000385.1 GCA_031279875.1 Tannerella sp. | reverse complement strand
ACGATTTACGATATTCCCGCATTTAACGAAGATGTAATCAGGGAAGCGGTATTGAACGCGATTGGGCATCGACTGTGGCGCGACCTGAGCAGTGTGGTTATCAAACAGTATCCCGACAGTATCAATATCATCAATTCGGGCGGTTTCCCGACCGGAGTTACAAAAGACAACATACTGACTGTTAGCAGTCAGCCGCGCAACAAACGGGTAATGGAAGTTTTGGAAAAGACCGGACAGGTAGAACGCGCCGGACAGGGCATTGATAAAATGTACTACAACTGCCTGATGGAAGGAAAACCGCTTCCGGATTACTCGCATACGGATGATTATCAAGTTGATTTATGCTTGCTGGCAAAGATTGTTGACGAAGCCTTTTATATTTTCGTAAATGAAATACAACATCGCCGGAAAGACAAGTTGAATGTATTTGATTTGCTGACACTTGATAGGGTACGGCAGGGCATTTCAACGGATTTATTTGAAGAATCGGTTGAAAAATTGCAACGTGAAGGATTGATAAAATCGTTAAGTGCGGCAGATAAGAAATATGTACTGGGTGATTTATATTATGATATTACCAAACAACCCGCATACATAAAGGAATACAGGTTAAGGGATTTGCAAATTATAGCGGGATGCTTTGAGAAGAAAAAAGAAGTTTTTATGAAGGACTTTGTAGAAGTTTTTCATAATCAATTATCTCGTGCTCAAGTTAAATTTTTGATATTGAAATTGGAAAATGATAAATTACTGACAAAAATCAAAGCACAAAAATATACACATTACATATTGAATGAAAAAATAAATATGCAGCGTAATGTATATGAGCAATTTGTTGAAAACTTGTCTGAATAACAAATTTCAATTCGCCATAAGAACGCCCAAATTCGCCATAAGAATTGGTTTTTTGAACTCACTTATTTTGTTATTATGCTTATTGTCAATATATTGACTTAATATTTCAATTCGCCATAAGAACACCAATATTCGCCATAAGAATACTATTTTTAGCTGATACAATCAATTATTCAAGAAATCAAATTGGGCAAAAGCGTCCACACCGTAAAATATGCGAAACTAAATGATTTGCAACAAAAAATAATGGAGATGTTTGATTTAAACCCAGATGATATGATTGCGATGATGAACGGCAAGTAGTAGTAACAGACCGCGCAAAAATATTTGCGTATGTATCTGATTATTTGCGATTTATAAAAGTAAAATCCGTTAACAATCATACTGAATACGACGAAAATTTTCGCAAGTAGGAAATGCAAAAACAAAAAGAAAGAAACGAGAAAAAGCTCTTAAAACTTGCCGAACAGTTAGGATACGACATTTCGAAAAAAGCCTTATTATCAAATGGATATGCGGATTCGTCATTATAAGGAGGAATGATAGCCCCAAACGACAGGTAATGACGGTACCACGTCATTGCGAGGACATTAATTTTTTGCGGATCAAGGTAATTCATAATTTAAATCATCATAGCGACCGATTGCTATCTTTTGGCAATATATTGACACATCTTTTCGCGGCAAGATTATACCTTTGCGGCGATTTTAAACACAAAACTCAAAGATATGAAACAAAGTAAATCATTAAAACTCGTCTTATGCTGTATTATGTGTTGCCTGCCGACATTAATCTATGCACAGACAGTCATTAAAGGCAGGATAACCGATGCGACCGGCGAGCCGTTACCCGGCGTAACGGTCAAAGCAGGAACTAATAATGTAACTGTAAGCAACGACGAAGGCTATTACCAACTATCGACCAACGCAGACGCGGCTGTAGAATTTCAAATGATCGGTTACGAACTATTGCGTAAAACCGTCGCCGAACTTACCGCTAATGCCGAAGTGGTGATGAAAGACGACGTAACTGATTTAGACGAGGTCGTAGTAGTAGGCTACAGCAGGCAAAAAAAGACGTCGCTTACCGGCTCCGTCGGATACATCAAATCGAGCGAATTGGCGATGACCAAAAACGAAAACGTTGCCAACATGCTCTCCGGCAAAGTAGCCGGCGTCAGAGTGATACAGTCAACAGGCGAGCCGGGAGCTTTTGCCACCAACCTTCAAATCCGTGGCTTGGGAACGCCGCTTTACATTATCGACGGCGTACCGCGTGACAACATGACGCGCCTTGACGCCAACGAAATCGAAAGTATATCTGTCCTCAAAGACGCATCGGCCGCCGTCTATGGCGTCAGAGCATCCAACGGAGTGGTGTTGATAACAACAAAAAAGGGCAAAAAAGGAAAACCCGAAATAGAATTCTCTTCCTACATCGGATTTCAGAATCCTATCAACACTCCCGACGGTCTCGACGCCGTAAAATATATGGAGATTACAAACGAAAACAACATCATGCGCGGCTCCGTCGCTCCCGGCACATTAGTATATACCGACGAAATGATAGAGCGATACCGCTCCGGCAAACGTACCGGTACGGAATGGTGGCGCATCAACTCCGATTACTTCTCGCCCCAGTATTATTTCAACACCCAAATATCCGGCGGCAGCGAAGCGGTCGATTATTACATCAACGCTTCATATACCGAACAAATAGGCATCTACAAAAGCGGAGACATCAATTATAACCGCTTCAACCTGCGTAGCAATCTGAACGTCAAGATTACCGACCGCCTGCGTGCCGAAATTTATATCAGCGGAATGACCGATAGCCGCAATCGACCGTTTTTCGACTCGTCGAAGTTCTGGGAAGCAGCATGGACTTTTACCCCCGTAACACCGGCTTATGCCAACTACGACAGGCTATATATGCAGAACGTTAAACAGGGCGAAAATCCGCTCGCGATAACACATTCCCACATCGTAGGCTATCACAGAAACAATCACAAACTGTTTCAAACCAACGGCGCCATGATATATGACATCCCACGTATTACCGGCTTACAAGCAAAAGTTGCCTACTCCTACGATTACAACTTCCGTGAAAACAAATCGTTGGAAAAACCTTTCACTCTCTATGATTATAACCTCGACAAAGACATCTATACTCCCGTTTTATACAGCAACGCAGGCGCAGGTAACGCTTCGGCTATCAACCGCGACGCACGTTTCGGAGCCAATACATTGCTGCAACTGTCGATCAACTATAACCGTATCTTCGGCAAACATACCATTTCGGCGCTCGCCCTATATGAAGAAGGAACGATGGACATGGATAACCTCTACGCCGCCGGTTATATCAGCATGACTTCGATTGAAGAACTTATCGGAGCATCGTCTGCCTCGCTCACCGGCGGAATGAACGGCGCAGGATACTCGCTCAATTCTACTAACGGACTGTGGAAAGTAGCAAACAAAGCATTTGTAGGGCGGATGAATTACGATTTCGACAACCGATATTATCTTGAATTTGCATGCCGTTATGACGGCTCGTCGAAATTCGCGCCCGGACATCAGTGGGGCTTCTTTCCGTCCGTTTCAGGAGCATGGCGAATTTCGGAAGAAGCGTTTATTCGCAACAACGACTTCTTTGCTTTTGTCAACAACCTTAAATTAAGAACATCCTACGGCGTTACCGGCGACGACATCACGGCTACATTTCAGTTTGTACCCGGATTTGTTTACCCCGGCGCCGGTATGGGCTTCAACGACGGCGAACCGAGAGAAACAATACGTTTGAGAAATACACCCAACACAGATCTTACATGGTACACATCAAAAATATACAACATCGGATTAGACGGCGATTTCATTAACGGTCGCATCGGCTTTGAGTTCGACGTTTTCAGACGCAACCGCAACGGACTTCTTGCAACCCGAACCGGTACTATACCCGACTGGATAGGCGAAAGTCTTGCGCAGGAAAACCTCAACAGCGATGCCGTACAAGGCTTTGAAGCAGTAATCAAACATCATAACAGCATCAACAAATTAGTTTACGATATTTCAGGAAATATTAATTTCTCGCGCCACAAACGGCTACATGTTACATCTTTGCCCGCCGACAACCAATATCAAAACTGGCGCAATTATTCGAGCAACCGCTGGTCGGATATTTGGTGGGGTTACAGCTCCGACGGACAGTTTCGCAACTATTCCGAAATATGGGCGCATCCGATATATTCCACAACAGAGTCCGGAAATGCTTTTCTTAAACCCGGTGATTACAAATATGAAGACTGGAACGAAGACGGCGTTATCGACGACAAAGATGTACATCCCATAATGAGCGGTAACTACGGACAGCAAAGCACACCAAATCTCACCTACGGCATGTTGCTCAACGCGCAATTTAAAGGTTTCGACGCCGGTATCGTTTTTCAGGGAGGCGCGCTCGGCACTATCCAATACAGTTGGATTCTTGCCCAACCGTTTATTCAGGACATGAACGGGCCGGACTTTTTCTACGACCGATGGCGCATGGCCGACCCAAAAGCCGACCCCAAAGACCCTTCCACACTTTGGCTGTCGGGTACTTTACCGACCACAAGCCAGGGCAGTACGGCGATGTCGTTCAACGCCGCAGCATCACAAAGCAGCATCCACAAAGCATCATACATCAGATGTAAAAGCCTTGAAATAGGATATACCCTGCCGACAAAGTTAACTTCAATAGTCGGCATCCGCAATATGAGACTGTTTTGTAACTCCTACAATCTGTTTACAATCACATCTCTAAAATACCTCGACCCCGAACATCCGTCAAGCAATTACGGACTGACATATCCGCTTGTCAGAACTTTTAATTTCGGATTAAGTATCAAACTTTAAAATCATCTCAATATGAAAAATTTATTAACAACAACAATATTAACACTCGCATGTCTCAACTTTTCGTGCAACGACCTTAACATCGAACCGGTCAACGAACTGAACAGCAATCAGGTCTTCACCAGCGAATTTGGTGTCGAATCGGTTATCATAACCCTCTATTCCGACCTGCCCATACCGGCGCATAATGCAAGTATAAACAATATTTTCGGCGACACGGGAATGGAACATGCTCTCTGGAACAATTCAAGCATACTTACCGGCGAAGCGCAAAACGTACCGCTGCGAGTTTCGATGGCACCAAAAAACTTGCAGGGACATTATATGTCATGGTGGAGTTATACTCCGATAAGGTATGTCAATACCGCCATCCGCGAACTGACAAACAACGAGAGCGCCTTTGCTTCAACGCCCGACAAATACCGGCACCGGCTCGGCGAACTCTATTTTTGCCGAGCTTACATGTACGCATTCATGGTTAAATGCTACGGCGGTATTCCTATTGTCAAAGACGCCGTTTCATACATCGGACTGACCGACGACGAACTCTATATACCGCGTAACACCGAAAAAGAAGTTATCGACTTCATCGGCGAAGACCTCGACAAGGCTATTGAGCTTATGGGACCCGATGAGTACATGACAGGGCGCGCTAATAAATATGTTGCTGCAAACCTTAAAGCCAAAGTAATGCTTTTTGCAGCCTGCGAAGGTAAATACGGAACCGTTCAACTTAACGGTCTTGTAGGTATTCCGGCCGAAGACGTAACCCAATACTACAAAAAAGCATACGCAGCAGCACAATTAGCCATTGATAACGGCGGTAAGTATGAGCTTTACAGCAAATATGACGACGGTACGGCAGCCGGTAAAACCAAAAACTACCGCAACCTCTTCATCGACGAATCCGCTGACAACAAAGAGCGAATGTTTATCAAGGAATTTGTTGTAACTTCAAGCCACAGCCGCGTTGAAAACTGGTCGTTTGAGATGATGCCTAACGGCTTTACAAGCGAAAACAACAACAACGGCGAACTGTCGGTTACTACCGAATGGCTCGAACTGTTTGAAGACATCGACGGCAAGCCTTTTACTCTTAACATCGGAACCGATGCCGATCCGGTACGCTATGACAATACTCTTGACCTCTTTACCAAAGCGCAGCCGCGTTTGAGAGCAACGGTACTGTTCCCCGGTACCGTTGTGCCGGGGCGCGAACCGGACGTCTTTGAAGTGAGACGCGGTATCTACGAATCATATCCGGGCGTTCTGCACGAATCGGCAAACTTTACCGAAACATATCAAGGTATGACCGTACAGGGCAGATGCGGAGTAGGATGGCCTAATACCAACGGCAACGGCTGCACGGTATGGAAATATATCGACCCTGCATATCGCGGCTCATACTGGGGCGGTAGCGTGGACTGGATAGACATGCGCTATGCCGAAGTACTGCTCAACAAATGTGAAGCAGCCGTCAACATCATCGGTGAAACGGTCAACGGCAAAATAGTTACCCTCAACGACGCCCTCGAAGCCATCAACCCTGTCAGACTGCGTGCCGGACTGCCCGCTCTCACCGACGTCGATGAAGCAAAAGTTATTCGGGAAAGACGCTGTGAACTTGCTTTTGAAAACCAAATATTCTATGACCTCAAACGATGGCGCAAGTATGAAGAAATACTCCAAAACAAGACTTATCACGCTCTTTATCCCTATTATGTGTTTGATGAGAAGAAATATATCTTCAAAAAACACGAAAGGACGGAACTTCGCTATTCTTTCGAGCCGAAAGCCTATTACGCCCCGATTCCTGCCAATGCTATTACACGTAACAGCAATCTGCTACCAAATAATCCCGGATATTAACCGTTTAATAATTTATAAACTATGAAGAAAATATTTTTTTATCTGATATTTTTAATGACCGCCTGCGAAATCGACCAATACGCCGAGCCTGCCGAAACTTTGCAAGGAATACTGACAGACCCCGACGGCGAGCCGTTTATTACCGAACAGCCACACGGTTTCCAAATTCGTATGCTGGAAGACGGCGCTACGCAATATTACGATTTCTGGGGTAAAGCCGACGGCTCTTTCCATAACTCCAAAATCTTCGGCGCTAAATACTCGCTGATGCCTTACAACGGCGCATTCTTCCCCATAGACCCCGTTACGAAAAAGATTTCGGGCGTTACGACACTAAACTTTGTTGTAGTGCCGTTTTGTAAAATCAATGCCGACATAAAACATGACAACGGCATTCTCAAAGCGTCGTTTCAAATCAACAAGGCAGCGGGAGCGGGCAAACTTAAAAATGCCCAACTTATTGTCAGCAAATGGAACCCTAACGTCGGAATGTACCGCATCGACAAAAGCGCATCTCTTGATTTAAATACCCGTAACGACGATACATTACAGGGACAAACGCTCGAACTGTCGATTGCCGGATATCTTGAAAGCGGCGTTACCTATTATGCCCGAGTGGCAGCCCTTTGCGACAATCCGATCGGACGATATAATATGTCCGTTATTACTCAAATTATTGTACCATAAATGATGAAGAATATGAAACTCTACACAGTCCTTTTTACCGGTCTTATTTTGTACGGTTGCACGTCTGATTATGACCCGATAGGCAACAACAAGCCTGCCACCAAACTTAAAGTGTCGTCCAAATACTTGTCAACCGGCGGTGCAGGCGGTACGGTAACAACAAAAATCGTTACCAACGCACCCGAACTTGCTGTCGGCAACGCACCCGACTGGGTGCAGTCGGCCGTCGTTAATGACGACCTGACCGAACTTAACGTTACGGTAACAGCAAATGACGCTCACCAAATTCGTTCCGGATTGCTTAAACTGTCAACTGTTACCGATGATACCGAGTCCGAAATTACACTATTTCTAATTCAGGCGGGACAGAACGCAAGTATTATTTACGATAGTTTTACCGGCGAAACGCTCGGCTCGGAGTGGACGGCCACCGACAAAACGAAAATCCACACCGGCACAGGGGTATTAGTTATCGACGGCGCCGCTAACGGCATCGGCAACAGCCTTTACCGGCAAGATGCCGCAGGCTTGGTTGCCCAATCGTCGGCAGGAGGCGTCGGCAACGTCGTAACAGCGCACGTTGACGTTAGAACGGATTTAAACCATGAAGGTGGACTTAAAACATACTACAATCCTGTTAACGGAGACGAATTTCGTTTTTTCTTCACTATGAATACCGAAACACACGGCTCATTCTACGCTTTCCGCTTTATCAACAACAACCAGCAACCGATGGCTCTCGGCGACGCTATCCCCTCTGCCGGACTGCCTCCGGTGCCGCCAATAGGCGAACGCGACGAATACATGCGCATAGAATTTACCAACGTCCCGCGATTGCCCAACTGGTGGCAAAGCGAAGTCAATATCTACTCGCTGAAAACTGTTGACGGTAAAACCGAAATACTGCAAAAACATTTCAGTCGCAAGTTTGAAATCGACGGGCCAAAACCGCTTCCCGGCTATTTCGGCATCTGGGGACGGTTTCCAAGCGTTACTTTTAAAAACTTTACTATTTCATCTCAAAAAAATTAACAATGAAACAAATCTTTTTATTTTTCGCCTTTTTACCTATGTTATTGTGCTGCAAAAACAGCGCTGACAATCAAACCGAAGACACCACCGATACGGCAATATGGAACGGGCCGGAACAGTTTATCTTTATCAATAGCATAGACGTTGATTTTCAAATACCTAAAATCAGAAATTGGTTCGGCCCGCAGACAGGGAAGAAAATCGCCGTCGGAGAATCGTTTATCATCTATTGCTTCGAACGACCGCATCAAACGCTTATGCAAAACCTTAATCGACATCTCTCCGAAGCCGAAAACTACGGCATACCGGTCTTGGTACAGTTAGACGCTATCAGTTTTATGAACGCCCGTCCCGACCTCTGGAACTGGTGGGATGAGAGCAAAGCGGGCTATAATCCCGATAACCGTAACAATGTGGAATGGACTTCATGGTCGCCCGACGATGCGGTCAAGATCGGCTGGCTCAACTGGGGATCGCAAATAAGGCTTAATCCGATGCCTAACCTGATGAGTGCCAAATATCGTGAAGCTGTAACCGAAGCAATGAACGCTTTTATCACGCGCGTCCTCGAATGGGCTTCACAACTGCCCGACGATAAGAAATGGCTCTTTGCAGGCATTAAGGCAACAGGAGAGATGTATATCGGCGTCAACAACTGGTATTACCCTAACGGCAACTCGTATCTCGACAAAGACCCCTCACAAGACCCTAAAACGGGCGTCAACGTTTACGACCTGCCAAGTCGCGGTGTGCAAACTATCGGATATGCCGCTTTGAAAACTGCTAACATTAAGTCAACCGGCGCCATTACCGGCGACGATATTGCCATGATCGCCCAAAAACACTCCGAATACTGCGCTTCTATCTGCGCCTCTTTCGGTATCCCGCGACAAAAGATTTTCTCCCATGCCGCAGGAGTAGGGAAAGAATTGGAAGCGTGCGTTACATCTTATTCCTGTCCCTCATGGAGTTTCTACGGCAAAGAAGCCGAAGACCCGACAAGTTTTACCGACGTCAACGCTATCCTGTCTAAATCCGACGCTCCGTATTTCGGCATCTCCGAATGGTCGATAGGCGGCTCTACCGACAAAACGAAGTGGAACAGTATAATCCAAAAAGGCTTGGCAATGCCGCGTTGCCGCTTTTTGAGCGTTTATGACAACGTAGTAGGAAATATCTACAACGGCACGGTTAATCTGGCCGCTGTTGACGGTATCAAGGAAGCGCAAAAATATCGCGATAATACGGCTTTTGTTAATCCTTTCATCGGTGCCGACGGCGGCGGTTATACTTTTCCGGGCGCTGCCATGCCGTCGGGAATAGTCAAACTCGGACCTGACTGCAACAAACTTACCGAAAATGCCGGCTGGGATGCCAATGGACTTATCAAAGGCTTCAGCCATACACATATCAACGGCTCCGGCGGCGGCTGCAAATACGGTAACATACTCTTTACACCTACCACAGGAATTGTTAAACCGGATGATTACGGCTCCGAACGACGCAACGAAACATCTGAAATCGGTCTCTACTCGGTCGAAATGCCGCGTTATGACGTCAAAGTACGTCTCTCGGCAAGCCGACATGCCGGCATTCACGAATATACATTTCCTAAAACCGATCAAGCCAACATCCTCATCGACCTCGGCAGCTTCCTTTCTTCCTACGAAAGGCAGGAGTTTGTAGGCTCCGAAATACGCATCCTCTCCGATACCGAAGTAGAAGGCTACTCACGCATACGCGGCGGCTGGAACATCGGCTCCGCTTATACCGTATATTTTTATGCCCAATTTGATACTCCCGCAACGTCTTACGGAACATGGAAAGCAGGTAAACTTGCCGCCAACGTTACTTCACAATATGATTCTAACGAAAAAACAGGAGCCTTTTTCACCTTCAACACTGGCAACAAATCCGACATTAAAGTTAAAGTCGGCATCTCATATCTCGGTATCAATAAAGCGAGGCATAACATTAACGAAATCAATACATGGAACGTTGATGACGTTAAAAACAACGCCGTAACCGAATGGAACACCATCCTGAACCTCATAAACCTTGAAGGCGGTACCGACGAACAGCGTACCATTTTTTATTCATCCCTCTACAGAATTTTCCTCCAACCGGTAGATTATACAAACGAAAACCCTGTCTGGAACACCGACAAACCGTATTTCGGCGATTATCATGCAATCTGGGATACATACCGCGCTACTCATCCGTTTATCAATCTGCTCAAACCGACGCTCGGCGGGCAAATGATGGAATCGCTTGTCGATATTTATCGCCACGACGATTACATGCCCGACGCACGTACAAGTCATTATACCGGACGGACGCAGGGCGGCTCAAACTGCGATATGCTCATTGCCGACGCTTTTGTTAAAAACGTGCCGGGAGTAGATTATCATACCGCTCTTAAAGCTATGCTCAAAAATGCAACCGTACCGCCCGGAGACGATGAACGCCGACGAGGACGCGGCGGACTATGGGATTATAACACAATAGGATACGTTTCGACCGATTACGAACGCGGCGTTTCGCGAACTTTCGAATACGCACCCAACGACTGGGCTATCGCAACCCTCGCACGCGGGCTTGGACAGGATTCCATCTATCAACAATATCGCAAACAATCTTCACGATGGGAAAATCTGTGGAATCCTAATGTCGAAAGTCTCGGCTTCAAAGGCTTTGCATGGCCGCGCAAAAACGACGGCTCATGGCTTTCGACCGACGAATTTGATGTCTTTGCTTCCGGCTCGTTTGAACATCCGTTTTATGAAACGTTCTCATGGGAATTGTCATTTTATGTGCCGCATGATATGAAGCGTTTGATAGAAAAATGCGACGGCGCAGAAGCGTTTTCCAAACGGTTGGACGCTTATTTTTCAACTCCTTTCCCCGGCAAAAGAGATGAACTGCTCTATTACACCAAACTCTACGGTATGTGCCAGATATCCAACGAACCGAGCTTTCTTACTCCTTCGGCTTATTGTTACGTTAATCAACAATATAAAACGGCTAATATAGTGCGTACACTTATGTCGCGCATGTATAGCGCTACTCGCGACGGTGTTCCGGGCAATGACGATTCCGGCTCTATGGGTGCGTGGTACGCTTTTCACGCTCTCGGCTTCTTCCCCGTAGCCGGTCAGGACGTATATCTCATTTCAAGTCCGCTATTTAAAAAAATATCTATTACCCTCGAAAACGGCAAACAATTTATTATAACCGCTCAAAATGCCGATGAAAACAACATCTATATACAATCATGCACATTAAACGGCAAACCATATAACAACAACTGGTTTCGCCACCGCGACATTGCCGACGGCGCCCACCTCGCCTTCGTAATGGGCGATACTCCAACATCATGGGACGCCAACGGCATGCCGCCACCATCTAAATAGTATTCTTTATTTTCAAATATATATCGTACCTTTGCATTTTTTAAGGATATGATTAAGAACTCTATATCGGTAAATAATATCTGCCTTTCTTACGGTGCGGTCGTTGCGTTGAAAGATGTGTCTTTCGACGTTTCGCAAGGCGAATTGTTCGGATTGATTGGTCCTGACGGCGCCGGAAAAACTTCGCTTTTCCGCATACTTGCGACCTTGCTGCTCGCCGATAGCGGAAAGGCTACAGTTGACGGACTTGATACTGTGTGCGACTACAAACACATTCGGCGTCGTGTGGGATATATGCCCGGTCGGTTTTCGCTCTATCAGGACTTGACGGTTGAGGAGAATCTTAACTTTTTCGCTACTGTTTTCAATACTTCCGTCACTGAAAATTATACGCTTATTGAAGA